>JAGWXP010000017.1 GCA_018969845.1 Lysobacteraceae bacterium
AGCGGATTGTCGCGCCGCTCGACCATGGCGCGGCTCGTTTCCGACCAGGCGTCCATGAGCACGGACCAGGGCCAGCGCGCGATCGCCTCGTCGTTGAGCCACAACTTCACGCGCCTGCGCGGGTGCGGATTGCCGACGCGATGCGCGATCGCGCGAAGGTCGTGGGCGTCGAGCACGGCGAGAAACGCGCCGCGGTCGGCCGCGCGGATCTGCACCACGGCGCCGAGTTCTTCGGCGAACAGCGCCGACAGCGTGTTATCGGCCCAGCCGGTGAGTTCCAGATCCAGGCCGCAATGCGCGGCCAGGGCCATTTCGATCAGGGTGGCGATGACCCCGCCGTCGCCGCGGTCGTGATAGGCGAGCAGCAGGTTCTCCTCGCGCGCTTGCCGCAGCGCGGCGTAGAAGCGCACGAACAGCTGCGCGTCGTCGAAATCCGGCGGCAGGCCGCCGCCGCGGTTGAACACCTGCGCCAGCCCCGAGCCGCCGAGGCGGTTGCGGCCCTCGCCGAGATCGAGCAGCCACAGTTCGGTTTCTCCGGCGTCGAGCACGAGTTGCGGCGTCAGCGCGCGGCGCGCGTCGGCGATGCGCGCGAACGCGGTGACCACGAGCGACACCGGCGCGACCGTGCGCTGCGGCTGACCGTCCTGCTGCCACACTGTCTGCATCGACAGCGAATCCTTGCCGACCGGAATGGAAACATGCAATTGCTGACACAGGTCGGACACGGCTTTCACCGCATCGAACAAGGCGACGTCCTCGCCCGGATGGTTGACCGCGGCCATCCAGTTCGCCGACAGCTTGATCTCGTCCAGGTTCGCCACCGGCGCAGCGCTGAGGTTGGTCAGCGCCTCGCCCACCGCCATGCGCGCGGCGGCCGGCGCCGAGAGCAGCGCCAGCGGCGTGCGTTCGCCCATCGCCATCGCTTCGCCGGCATAGCCATCGAAATCCGCGAGCGTCACCGCGCAATCGGCGACCGGCACCTGCCACGGCCCGACCATCGGATCGCGCGCGCACAGCCCTCCCACGGTGCGGTCGCCGATGGTGACGAGAAAGGATTTGCTGCCGACCGCGGGCAGGCGCAGCACGCGCTTGATCGCCTCCTCGAGCGCGATGCCGTCGAGGTCCGGCACGATGTCCACGCGCGCCGGCTTGCGCTGCGCGTCGCGCTCCATCTTCGGCGGCTTGCCGAACAGCACATCCATCGGCAAGTCGATGACCTGCACCGCCGTGCCGGACGCATCCGCGTCGGACACGATCAGTCGTTCTTCCGCCGTCGCCGCGCCGACCACGGCGAACGGGCAGCGTTCGCGCGCGCAGATCGCTTCGATCCGCACCACGTCATCCGGGCGCACGCCCAGCACGTAGCGTTCCTGCGCCTCGTTGCACCAGATCTGCATCGGCGACAGGTGCGGATCGGCGCTGGGAATCTTGCGCAACGCGAGACGTCCGCCGACCCCGGAATCGTGCAGGATTTCCGGAATCGCGTTGGACAATCCGCCGGCGCCGACGTCGTGGATCGAAACGATCGGATTGTCTTCGCCCAGCGCCCAGCAGGCATCGATGACCTCCTGGCAACGCCGCTGCATCTCGGCGTTGTCACGCTGCACCGAAGCGAAGTCCAGTTCCGCCGATCGGTCGCCGCCGGCCACGGACGACGCCGCGCCGCCGCCGAGGCCGATCAGCATGGCCGGGCCGCCGAGCACGATCACCGCGTCGCCCGCCCGCAATTTCTGCTTGAGCACGTGCGGGGCACGCACATTGGCCAGGCCGCCGGCGATCATGATCGGTTTGTCGTAACCGCGGCGCAGCGTGGCCTCGCCGGTTTCCGCCTCGAAGGTACGGAAATAACCGCCCAGGCACGGACGCCCGAATTCGTTGTTGAACGCGGCGGCGCCGAGCGGGCCGTCACGCATGATCGCGAACGCGCTGGCCATGCGCGGCGGCAGCGGACGATCCTTTTCCCAGGGCCGCAGCAGACCGGGAATGCGCAGGTAGGACGTGGTGAAGCCGGTCAGGCCGGCCTTGGGTTTGCCGCCGCGGCCGACCGCGCCCTCGTCGCGGATCTCGCCGCCGGCGCCGGTCGCGGCGCCCGGAAACGGCGCGATCGCGGTCGGATGGTTGTGCGTCTCGACCTTGATCGCGTACGGAGTGGATTCTTCCACAATGCCGTATTTTCCACTTTTTGCATCGGCGAAGAAGCGCCGCGCCGCGCTGCCCTCGATCACCGCGGCGTTGTCGCTGTAGGCCGACAGCGTGTACTGCGGCGCCGCCGCGTGCGTGGCCTTGATCATCCCGAACAACGACTGCGGTTGCGCCTGCGTGTCGATGCGCCAGTGCGCATTGAACACCTTGTGCCGGCAGTGCTCGGAATTGGCCTGCGCGAACATCATCAGTTCCGCGTCGCTGGGATCGCGACGCAGCTCGGCATAACGCGCGGCCAGATAGTCGATCTCGTCCGGCGCGAGCGCCAGACCGAGGCGCCGGTTCGCCGCACCGAGCGCGGCGCTCGCGTCGCCGCCGAGCACGGTGCGCTGCAACGGCGCCGGATCGCCGGCGCGGAACAGCGCGTCGGCCTGTGCGAGCGAGGTCAGTACCGATTGCGTCATCGGATCGTGCAGCGCCAGCGCAAACCGCTCGAAATCGGCGCCGCCGGCGACGGGCGCGCGATCGACGGCGAAGGCGATGCCGCGTTCCACGCGCGCGACCGCAAACCCACAGCCGCGCAGGATATCGGTGGCCTTGCTCGACCACGGCGAGATCGTGCCCAGGCGCGGCACCGCCCACAACGTCGCCGCCTTCGGCTCGCCCGCCTGCGCGCGCAGGACCTCGCGCAGTTTGGCCGGCTCCGGTGCGTTCGCCTCCGGTTGCACGAAATAGACCCACCACGCCGCGCTCACGCGGCTGCGCGGCGCCATCGCGGCAAGATCATGGTTCAGACGTTCCAGACGAAACGGAGAAAGGGCCGTTAGCCCGTCGAGGACGATCATGGCGAGCAGGGCACTTTCGAGGAAACGCGTATTTTATACGACCGTTCGCTTTGAGCGTAGCGAACCCCGTGAAGCGACGTCGAGGTGCCGCGACACAACGCCCTTCGACTTCGGCGCTTCGCGCCTACGCACAGGCCGAACGGCAGAAAGTCAGCGCGCGGCGACCTTGGCCTTTGCGCGCTCCGCGGCGAGGCGATCCAGTTCCGCGAGCAGGCCTTGCGGCGAGGTCGCCTTGGCCAGATCCACCGAAGTGCCGTCGTCGGTCAGCACCGTCGGCGTGGCGCTGATGCCGAGTTCGATGCCCAACGACTTGGTTTCGGCCACCGGATTGACGCAGGTCGCCGTGCCCGGATCGTGGCCGTTCATTGCCGCGGTGTAGGCCGCGTTGCGATCTTTTGCGCACCACACGGCTTCCGCCTTCTTGTCGGCGCCGGGATGGATATCCAGCGGAAACATCACGTAATGCACGGAAATGCCGAGCGCGTTGTACTGGCCGATGTTCTTGTGAAAGGCGCGGCAGTAGGGGCAATCCACATCCGTGAACACGGTGACGGTGTGCTTGGGATTGGCCGCGTCGAAGCGGATTTCCTTCGAAGCAGGCAATTTCGCGATGGCCTCCGCGCGCAGGTTTTCGAGGCTGGCCTCGGTAAGATTTTTCTTGTGCGGCACGTCATACAGACTGCCCTGCAAAAGGTATTTACCGTCCGCGCTGACGTAGGCGAACTGGCCGCTGATGATCACTTCGTAGAATCCGGGCAAATCGGATTTGTTCACGTGATCGATCACCGCCAGCGGCAGCAGCGAATGCACGGCGTCGCGCACGGTCTTCTCGGCGGGATCGGCCGCGTGTGCGAACGGCACCGCCGTAACGAGTGCGGCAAACAGGACAAGATTCTTCAACATGATGGGGATTCCGGTGTTGGCGACGGCGCGCATGAGACCGCGCCGTGGCGGAGTTGGTTCAGGGCGCGGACTTGGGTTGCGTCAATTGCTGCAGCCGTTGCGCCAGCTGCTGCGGCGGCAGGTAGCCGCCGAGCTCGGTGCCATCGTCGGCAAAGATGCCGGGCGTGCCGTTCACGCCAATGGCGCCGGCCGTCGCGGTGATTTCGGCGATCGGATTCGGGCAGGTCTTGGGCGTCAGCGTCTTGCCGGCGAGCGCTTCGTTGAAAGCCGCGTTGCGGTCCTTCGAGCACCACACGGTCTGCGCCACCTTGTCCGCGCCCGGATGGATGCTGAGCGGAAAGAGCACGTAGTCCACGGCGATGCCGAGCTTGTTGTAATCGGCAATCTGCTTGTGGAATTCCCGGCAATACGGGCAATCCGGATCGGTGAACACGGTCACGCGGTATTGCGGATGCGGCGGCGCGAAGGTGATGCGCTTGCTTTCCGGAATCGCTTCCAGCGCACGCTTGCGCACGCCGGCCATGGCATCGTCCATCAGGTTGCGGCGGGCGTCGATGTCGTAGACGTGACCCTCGATCAGATACTTGCCGTCGGCGCTGACATAGACCGGATGGCCGTCGGCGACAACGGCATAGAATCCGGACAGCGGCGCCGGCGCGACGGATTCGATCTTCGCGTTCGGCGCGAGCTTGTGCAGCGCCGCGGTGACGATGGCGGTGGGATCGTCGGCGGCGAACGCGGGCAATGCAATGATGGCAAGCAATGCAAACGAAACGAAATGCTTGTTCATGGAATTCTCAAATGGCGGCCGGGCGCGCGAAGCATCAGACCGGCGCAGAGGACGGGATATGACAATTGTCGCACGTTCGGCACGCCGGCGCCCAAGCTGCTGGGCTTACGTAGGCTGCAGGGGCAAGCGCCCGCGTGCGCGGGCAGACGCTGTTGCGGACTCGCACATGACGTGCTCGCCTCGCCCGTGAAACGCGGCGCGCGATGCCATTCAAGGCATCGCGCAAGCGCCGCGTTTCACCCCCGTGGATGATGCTTTTCGTGCAAGCGTTTCAACCCTTCGCGCGCGACGAAGGTGTAGATCTGTGTGGTCGACAGCGAACTGTGACCGAGCAGCATCTGCAAGGCGCGCAGATCGGCGCCGTGATTGAGCAGGTGCGTGGCGAAGCAATGCCGCAGCACGTGCGGCGAGATGCGTTTGCCATCGATGCCGGCCGTGCGCGCGTGATGCTTCACCATCGTCCAGAACATCTGCCGGGTCATGCCGGCGCGGCGCGCGGTGACAAACACGGCGTCCACGGCGGCACCGCGCAGCAGCGCGGGACGCGCTTGCGCGTAGAAGCGCTCCAGCCAGTCCTGCGCCTCCTCGCCGAGCGGTACGAGGCGCTCCTTGCCGCCCTTGCCGGTCACGCGCAACACGCCCTGGCGCAGATTGACCTGGCTCGCGCGCAGGCCGACCAGTTCGCTCACGCGCAGGCCGGTGGCGTAGATCAGTTCGAACATGGCGCGATCGCGCAGGCCGAGCGGTGTTTCCACATCCGGCGCGCGAATCAGCGCTTCGACTTCGCGCTCGGACAACGCCTTCGGCAGCGGCCGCGGCAGTTTCGGCGCATCCAGCAGCAGCGTGGGATCTTCCGCGACTGCACCGAGTGCCGCGCGCTGCCGGTAGAAATGCCGCAGCGTGGACAACAGCCGAGCATTGCTGCGCGCGCTGTAGCCGGCGCCGCGCCGGCCGCCGGCGGAAAAGCGCGCGGCGAGATAGGCATTGAGCGATTCGCGCGTGGCGCGATCCAGACTCCGGCCCCGCCCCGCCAGCCAGCGCGACAGGCCTTCCAGATCCTGCCGGTAGCTCGACAGCGTGTTGTCGGCGAGCCCGCTTTCGGACCAGATGCGCTCGATGAAGGCGTCGATGGCGGCGCGATCGAACTCGTTGACAGATGGGCGCGCGCGCTGAGAATTGCTCATGCTTGACGATCCGGCACAGGACCCCGTTCGCCGTGAGCGTGGCGCCGCAGGCGCGAAGTCGAAGGGCCGCGTTGCGTTGCGCTTCGACTTCGCTTGCTGCGCAAGCTACGCTCAGCGCGAACGGAAGTTTGGAGTTTCCATGAGCGAACCGATGTCCGCAACACCCGCGCCGTTGCGTCTGCGCCTTGCCGCCGCCGCCTACGACCTCTTGCCTTTGCTCGGACTGTGGTTCGCCGCCGCCGTGCTGGCCCTTGCCATTACCGGTGGTGCGCTCGACACGCACACGCTCGCCGGCAAGTTTCTCGTGCAGGGACTCGCGCTGGTTCTGAGCGGCGCGTATTTCATCGTCTCGTGGTCGCGCGGCGGCCAGACCATCGGTATGCGCGCCTGGAAACTGCGCATGGTTCGCGCCGATGGCCAGCGTGTGCGCTGGCCGCTGGCACTGCTGCGCTTTGTCGTCGCGCTGTTATCGCTCGCCGCGCTCGGCGCGGGATTCTGGTGGGCGCTGGTGGATGCGCAAAAACGCACCTGGCACGATATGGCTGCCGATACGGTGTGGGTGAGAATCGAATAATCGTCAGCCGTACTTGCGGAAATACAGCACCGCTCCGCCGGCCAGCAGCGCCGAGGGCAAGGCATTGGCCAGGGCCATGTTGAAATTGTATACCGCGCCCATGCTGACCACGGCGCTCTGGAAGAAATAGTAGAAAATCGCCAGCGCGATGCCGATGAACAGGCGTTTGCCCAGGCCGCCGGTGCGCAGCGTACCGAAGGCGAACGGCACCGCGCAGAACGCCAGCACCAGCACGTTGAGCGGATAAAAGATGCGGCCCCAGAACGCGCGCTCGTAGCTGCCGGCATCCTGGCGGTTGCGCCGCATGTAATCGATGTTGCGCGAAAGATCCGTGATCGACAGGTATTCGGGATGGATCATCGACACCGCGAGCACGTTCGGATCGAGAGTCGACTTCCACTGCGCCTCCGGCAGCAGCGTGCTCGTCGCCGATGTGTTGCCGAATTGCGTGCGGCGCACGTCGTGAAAGGTCCACTCGCCGCCGGTGTGCGTTGCCGTTTTCGCCAGCGCCAGCGCCGTCAGCTTGCCGGCAGCGTCGAATTCGAACACGCGCACGTCCTGCAATTCCACGCTCGGACCGTGCTTGCCGTTGTGCGTGCGGCCGTGCTTGGCGTTGACCACATTGGCGCCATCGCGCGCCCACAAGCTGCCGCCGCGGCCGATGGCGACGTCCCTGGATTTGGCGGCGAGCGCCAGCGCCTCGGCCTTCTGCTCGCCGCGCGGGCCGATGGTCTCGCCCATCAGCATCACCAGTGCGGTCAGCGCGGTCAGCGTCACGATCACCGAGAAACAGATGCGCAGCTTGGATAAACCTGCGGCGCGCAGTGCAGTGAGCTCGCCGCTGGTGGCAAGGCCGCCCATGCCGAGCAGGCCGCCGATCAGGGCGGCATAGCCGAAGAACTGGTAGCTGCGGCGCGGCACGGTGAGCAGGGTGTAGGCCACCGCCTTGCTCAACGTGTACTGGCCGGTGCCGATGTCGTTGATCTCGCCGAGGAAGGCACGGAAGGCGTCGAAGCCGATCAGGAATCCCCACGTCACCAGCACCGCGCCGAACACGGAAATCGCCACCAGCTTGTCGACCTGCTTGAACGCCGACGTGCGCATCAAGCCGCTCCCGGCTGTGCGCCCAAACGCGCGGGTTTCGGTTTCGGCAGCTTGTCGCTGCGCCAGATCAAATATACGGCGATCAGCGTGGCAGGAATTTGAACCAGCCAGAATCCGAAGCGCGGATCGAGCGCGCCTTGCGTAAGCCGGGATCGAAGGATGGCCAAGCAGTTGTAGTACACGAACCAGGCCAGCAGCGCGATCAGCAGGCGCGCGTAACGCGGCTCGCGCGGCGAGGATTTCGCCAGCGGCAGACCGAGCAGCACCAGTACCAGCACCGACACCGGCGCGGCCAGTCGCCATTGCAGCTCCACGCGTTGCACCCGATCGGCGCTGGTCAGCAACTGCGAGGTCGGCGCGCTGCGCTTGGCCGAATCGGGCGTGGTGTCGGTATCGTTGTCCGGCAACTGGATGTCGTTGCGCGCGTAGCGCATCAGGCGCCAGTTGTCCTGCCCGAGCGTGCCTTCGACACGGAAGCCGTCGTTCAGACCCAGAAAGCGCTGCGCGCCGTCGGCGTCGTGGAAGAGTTCGCCGCTGGCCGCGGTGACGACATTGATGCCGATGCTGCCGTCTTTCGCATTCGTGCGTTCGCTTTCCAGGAACAATTTGCGGAATCGGGTGCCGTCGGCGTTCATCTGCTCGACATACATCACGCCGTCGTTTTTCGGCAGTTCGACGAAGCGCCCGGGTTCGAGTCCGGCGATGATCAGCGAGCGGCTCGCTTCTTCCTGCAATGTCTGCGCCTGGCGCACCGCCGCCGGCGCGAGCCAGAAAGAGAGCAACGCGATGGCGATCGCGAGCGGCACGCCGAACAGCGCGAGTGGACGCAGCAGGCCGGATGCCGGCAGGCCCGAGGCGGCAAACACGGCCATCTCGCTTTCGCGGTACAACCGTCCATAGGCCATCTGCACGCCCAGAAACGCCGCCAGCGGCACGAGCAGGGTGAGCGTGTCGACCGTGCGCAGGCCGATCAGCGCGAGCAGCAGATCGGCGGCGACGCGACCGCGCGCGATCTTGGCGAGCAGGTCGGCCACTGTCGCACCCACCGTCACCAGCAGCAGGATCGCGGTCGCGGCGGCGAAGCTCCACGCCAGCTCGCGCGCCAGATAGCGGTCGACGATACGCAGCATCATTCAATCCGGTAAACTTGCCGATTCGGCGCGCCATTGGAATCCGCGCCGCGTTCAATTCCGCTTAAGTTTACCGGCTTGTGCGTTGCCGCTGCGCATCTTTTCCCAGGAATCCGCAATGACCCTCAGCTTCGAACTCACCCAGGACGCCCCCGAAACCTGCGCCGCGCCGTGTCTCGTCGCCGGCATGTACGAGGACGGCACGCTCAGCGCGATGGCCACGCGCCTCGACGAAAAATCCGGCGGCGCGATCCGGCGCCTGTACGCCTCGGGCGACCTCACCGGCAAACTCGGCAGCACGCACGCGCTGTTCGCGCTCGCCGGCATTACCGCGCCGCGCGTACTCATCGTCGGCCTCGGGGACGCCAAGAAATTCGATGCCGCGCGCTTCGCCCGCGCCAGCGCCGACGCCGCACGCGCACTGAAGGCGCTGCCGCTCGAACGCGCCGTGTCATACCTGACCGAGCTCGAGGTGCCGGGCCGGGATATGGCGTGGAAGCTGCGCGCCGCCGCGCTCGCGAGCGATGCACAGGCGTACAAATACACCGCGACGCTCAAGCCCAAACCGAAGCCGTCGCGTCCGGAATTTTCCGCCATCGCCTTTGCCGCACCCGCGTCTGCCGGCGGTGCGCTGGCGCAGGCTTCCGCCATCGCCGCCGGCGTGCGCTTCGCGCGCGAGCTCGGCAACCTGCCGCCGAATATCTGCACGCCGGCCTACATCGCGCAAGCCGTGCAGAAACTCGCCGCCGACCACGCGGGCGTGAGTTGCGAAATCCTGGAAGAGGGCGAGATGCGCGCGCTCGGCATGGGCGCACTGCTCGGCGTGGCGCTCGGCTCGGCCAACTCGCCACGCCTGATTTGCCTGCAATGGCGCGGTGCGGGCGACGCACCGCCCTATGCATTGGTCGGCAAGGGCGTCACCTTCGATTCGGGCGGCATCAACATCAAGCCGAGTGCCGGCATGGAGGAAATGAAGTTCGACATGTGCGGCGCCGCCGGCGTGCTCGGCGCGTTTCTTGCCGCGGTCACGCTCAAGCTGAAGCTCAACCTGGTGTGCGTAGTGCCGGCCGTGGAGAACATGCCCAGCGGCACGGCGCAGCGTCCCAGCGATGTCGTCACCACGATGTCCGGGCAGACCGTGGAGATTCTCAACACCGACGCCGAAGGGCGTCTGATCCTGTGCGACGCGTTGACGTACGTGCAGAAGTTCAAGCCGGCGGTCATCATCGACGCCGCCACGCTCACCGGCGCCTGCGTGGTCGCGCTCGGCAAGCACGCTTCGGGATTGATGACGCAGGACGATGCGCTCGCAAACGAACTGCTCGCCGCCGGCGAGGCCACGCTCGACCGCGCCTGGCGCCTGCCGCTGTGGGACGACTACCAGAGCCAGCTCGACACCGGTTTCGCGGACGTCGCCAACATCGGCGGCAAATACGCCGGCGCCATCACCGCCGGCTGTTTCCTGTCGCGCTTCACCGAAGGTTTCCGCTGGGCACACCTGGACATCGCCGGCAGCGCGTGGGACGAGGGCCGCAAGGGCTCGGCCACGGGGCGCCCGGTGCCGCTGCTGTCGCAGTGGCTGCTGGATCGGGCGGGCTGAGCCGACCTGTTTGTACTCCGTTCGCCCTGAGCGTAACGCCGAAGGCGTGAAGTCGAAGGGCATCCGGCGTTTCGACTTCGCTCGCTGCGCGAGCTACGCTCAACGCGAACGGTGAAACGATGCCCCGCGCCGACTTTTATCTGATCGCCAAACCGCGTTTCCGCGCCGATCCGCTGCTGCTGGTATGCGAGCTGGCCAAACGCGCCTTCGAAAGCGGTCAGCGCGCGCTGATCCTTGCGCGCTCGGACGAACAGGCGCAGGCGCTCGACGAAAAACTCTGGGAGTTCGACGAAGCCGCCTTTGTGCCGCACCAGATCGCCGGCGACGCAGACGATGCGATCACGCCGGTGCTGATCGTGCCGCCGGGGACATCCGCGCCGGATCGCGCACTCATCATCAATCTGCGCGATGAAGCGGTAACCGGGACATTCGAGCGCGTGCTGGAAGTGGTGCCGGATGAGGAATCGTTGCGCACCGGCTCGCGCGAGCGCTGGAAGACCTACAAAGCTGCCGGCATGGAGCCGGTCAAGCACGATATGTGATGGATTACGGCATCCCCTTGGCATCGGCAGACAGCGGCAAGTCCATCCGCTTCAACGCTGCCTTGAAACGCAGATCATTGCGCACCGGATCGAACGCCGGTTGCCAGACATTGTCCTGCCCGAACATCACATCCTGCCCGATGCGTTGCAACGCATTCAGTGCGTCCTCGTTGTCGCCCAGCAGCATCAGCCATTTGATTCTTGCCGGCTCGCTCAACCGCTGATAGGCATCGTTCGCCGTGGAGAGAACGTCGTGGCGCGGCGGCCGCCTGCGCGACGGCTGGCGCAGCTTGCGGTGATGGCGCAAAACGCCACAGCAAACCACCGCCGATGGCGAGCAACAACGCGAGGATCAGCAATTCCGTACCAGTAACCTTCTGCGCGCCTTTCTCGCCGTGGTACCACGCCAGCACCAGAGTCACGAAGATACCGACCGCCAGCGCGAGGATCAGCACGCGTTCGAGTGCATCCGGCCAGGCGAAACGCTGCGCAACGACATCCAGCACCTGGATCAGCGCGAACGACGCGGCGATGTAGGCCAGTGCCCATTGCACGAGTTTGCGTTCGCGCAGACGTTGCAGGAAATCGTTCATGCAATTCCACCATGGTGTTCGTGCATGGAAGGGAAGCGTTAATCCGGCGCCGGCAGAAACGGATTGAGCACGGTCAGACCGGCAACGCTTCGTCCGTGGCTCAAATCCTCGCTGTACAACCGCTCGCAACCGCTGCGGATCGCGGCTTCCACGATCAGCGCATCGAACCATTCGAGTTGTTCGCGCCCCGCCAATTCGTGCGCGTCGAGCACGAGATTCGCATCCGCTACCACTACCTCGAAATGCGCCAAGGCATCCAGCGCCGCGCTGGTATCCCGCGCCGGCATGGGCGGTTTGAATTTGCGCGTGAGCACGGCGCGCAACTCGATCAGCACCTGGGTGCTGACGACGATTTCGTGCTCGCGCGCCAGCGTGCGCAACCAGGCGCCGATCCGACGCGACTTGTCGGCCTCGCGCTTGTCCAGGCGATATGCCCACAGGTTGGTGTCGATGAAGACGCGCACGCTCAGCGCCGATGCAAGTCTGCGCGCGACCACGTCCCGCTGCTGCGCGACTTGCTGCACTTGACCACGGCATCGAGTGCGTCCAGCGCACCGAGTCTGCGGCTGCGCGCATCGACATACTGGATGAGGTAATCGCGCACCAACGCGTTGACCGACGTGCGCTCGCGCAATGCGGCTTCGCGCGCCTTCTGCAGGATGGCGTCGTCCACGCTCAAGGTCAGGTTCGCCATGTCGCACCTCACTCGTTTGCCAACACAGGATCAGTGTAGCACGTACCCAGCGCCTCATTGCGAAACAGTGGACGGCGTGGCGGCGCCCTGCACAGCGAGCAGCGCCTGGAAGCGCGGATCGTTTCGGACCGGGTCCCAGGCCGGATCGATCGCCAACATCGCGGGCGAGTAATAGAAACCGATGCCGGGGCTGGCCAATGCCGTGGTCAGCAGCGGCACGGCCAGATCGGGACGCTGCGCCTGCGCATACAGCATCGCATTCGCCACCATCGCATTCGGACCGGCTACGCTGTCGCCGGCAGCGGCAACGATGGCCTGCGACCTCGCGATCGCATCGAGACCTTCCTGCGTGCGGCCAAGACCCAGTTCGGCGCTGGCAAGATTTCTCCAGACATAGGCAAGGTCGCTGCCTTGCTGCACCACGAGCTCCGCACGTGCTTGCGCCTGCGCCCGCGCGAACAGCGGCTGCGCGCGGGCGCTGTCGCCGGCCAACCGGTATAGATTGGCCAGTTGCAGCGCCTTCGACCCGCGCACGAAGGAGAAATTGTCCGGCGTGTCGTCCACGCCTTGCAACAGCGCAATGGCGTCGCCGTAGCGGCGCAGGTAAATCAGCAAATCGGCGCGCCACGTCCGCAGCACCGGCTCGTCGCCCTGCGCTGCATCCAGCGCGCGCTGCGCGTCACCCGTATCCAGCAGCAGGGTGTTGGACAGATCGATGCGCGCGTTGATATTGGCCGGATCCAGGGCCAGCGCCCGCTGCAGCCAGATCGTGGCATCGGCGTAACGTGCGGTCATCATGCAGGTTTCACCCAGATCCGCTGCCAGCGCGCTGTTGCGCGGATCGCGCGTCAACGCGCTTTGCAACGAGCCGATCGCCGCATCGAAACGGCCCTCGCGGCGCTCCACGTAACCGCGCGCCGTCAGCGCATCGGCATCGTTGGGCCGCAGCGCGAGCGCCGCGTCGAAGGCCGCGCGCGCGGCGGCGTAGTCGCCGCGGCCGTAGTAGTCGCTAAAACCGATGGCGAGGTGCGCTTCCGCCAGATCCGGTGCGAGTTGCAGCGCCCGTTCGGCGTCGGCGCGCGCCTGCGCGGTCAGTTGCTTGACGTCCAGGCCGCCGCCGCCATTGAGCCAGGCCAGCTCGCTTTCCACATACGACAGCCGCGCCAGCGCCAGGGCGAAACGCGGGTCTTGCACGAGTGCCTGCCGGTACAGCGGCAGCGCGGCCTTGAGGCTGGCCGTGTCGCTGTTCACCTTGCCGCGGTTGGCCTGATATTCGGCGTGCAGGAACAGATCCAGCGCGGCCCGGTTCGTGGTCGGCGGCGCAGCCAGACTCGCCGTTTCCGCGGGCGACAGCCGCGCCTTCAACGCATCGGCCACCTTTTGCGCCACTTCGCCTTCGACGCCGAACAGATTGTCCAGCGTGCGCGTGTAGTCCTGCGCCCAGAGGTGGGCGGCGCTGCGCGCATCGACCAACTGCACGTTGATCAGCACCTGATTGCCCGCGCGCTGCACGCTGCCTTCCAGGATCGTCGCCACGCCCAATTGCTGTCCGATCGCTTTCACATCGTCCGGGCGCACGCCGTACTTCGCCGTCGAGGCACGCGCGATGACCTTGAGATCGCCGATGCCCGCGAGCTTGGTCAGGATCAGATCCTGCATGCCGGCGACGAAATAGGCGTTGCTCTTGTCGTCGGACAGATTCTCGAACGGCAGCACCGCGATGGACTTGTCGGGAATGCCGCCTGGCGGCACGGTCGCCGCCG
This sequence comes from Lysobacteraceae bacterium, assembly GCA_018969845.1. GTDB lineage: Bacteria > Pseudomonadota > Gammaproteobacteria > Xanthomonadales > Rhodanobacteraceae > Rudaea. The sequence goes on from JAGWXP010000017.1 coordinate 13,865, forward strand.
CGACAACGTCGGTGCGCGCGGGCCCCGGCGCGATTCGCCACAGCACGCCGCCGCCGACCGCGAGCAGCAAGGCGAGGATCAGAAGCTCCGTGCCGGTCACGCGCTGCGCGCCGCGTTCGCCGTGATACCAGGCCAGCACGACGGCGACGAAGAACCCGATCGCCAGAGCCACGGTGATGCCGCGGCGCACGCCATCGGCCCAACCGAATTGCTGACCGACGATGTCCAGACCCTGCAGCAGCGCGAACGCCGCGGCAAGATAGGCCAGCGCCCACTGCACGATCTTGCGGTTACGCAGGCGCTGCAGGAACGGCGTATCCAGGCGCTGCGTCGCCGTACCGGTCGGCACGTCGTGCAACGGCAGTTCAGGCGTGTGGCGCACATGCACGGTCAACGCATCGTCCGCGCCGATCGCGAAGTGGCGTACCAGATCGTCGATGAGCTCGCGGCAATCGGGGTAACGCCGCGCCGGGTCCTTGGCCGTCATCCGTTCCAGAATGCGCACCAGTTCGGCATCCACGGACGGATTGAGCGCGCGGATGTCCGGCAGCGGCACATCGACCACTTCGCGCATCAGCGCCAGCGGCGACGTGCTCTTGTAGGGCAGGCGCCCGGCCAGACATTCGAACAGCACGATGCCGAGCGCGAAGATGTCGCTGCGCGCATCGGCCGCGGCGCCGTCGTAGCATTCGGGCGCCAGATAACCGGGCGTACCGAGAAACGCGCCGGTCGTGGTCAATCGCAAGCTGCCGTCCTGGCTGGATTGGGCAATGCCGAAATCCGAGACTTTCGCGACGCCCACGGTGGAAATCAGGATATTGCCGGGCTTCACGTCGCGATGGACCAGGCCCCTGGCGTGCGCGCAGGCGAGGCCGCGCGCGGCCTGCACGATCAGGCGCGCTGCCTGATTCGGGGCGAGGTGCCTTTCGCGCTTGAGCAAGGCGTCCAGCGAAACACCGTCGACGAATTCCATCGCGAAATACGGCAGGTCATTCGCACTGCCGATCGCATAGACGTGCACGACGTGGGCGTCGTCGAGCGCGGCAACCGCGCGCGCCTCGCGCTGGAAGCGTTCGACGACGCGTGGGTCGTGCGCCAGCGTGTCGGCCAGCACCTTGATCGCGACGTGGCGATCCAGCGCCGCATCATGCGCCTTGTACACGACGCCCATGCCGCCGCGGCCGAGTTCGGATACGAGCCGGTACTGGCCGAATGCGCTTTTCATGCCGTCGTTCCGGTTCTCGCTCGCGCAACGCCCTGCGGGAATGGTAACCCGCAGGCCGGTTAAAGGTAAGCGGCATTGCCTTTGCCGGAAACCGGGCGGAAACTGAGTTGCCCCCGCAGCGGGCGACGGATTTTTCCCCAACTTTCCTGAGCAGGTGACCCTCCATGAAAACCCTATCGATCGCATGTTCGGCTGTGCTGGCACTCGCAGCAACGACGGTAATGGCCAAACCGCCGGTAAACAACGTCAGCCATCGGCGCCATCCCAACCTGGCTGCGGCCCAGCGCCTGACCACGCAGGCGTTCGAGAAAGTGGTGGCGGCGCAACGCGCCAACGAGTTCGATCTCGCCGGCCACGCGCAGAAGGCGAAGGATCTGCTCGATCAGGCCAATCGCGAACTCAAGGAAGCGGCGGAAACCTCCAACGCCAATCATCACTGAGCGATCGTTTCGCAACCTGCACGAAGCCCGGCTGACGTCGGGCTTCGCTTTTTTTGAACGCGCCTTGGGCGATCCGCCGCGCGCCGTTACAATCGTGCCCTCGTCTTTCGAACAAGCCCTGCCCCGTGCGGGCGCAAGGCAGTCCACCATGGAAAAAAGTTTCGACCCCCGTTCCATCGAGTCGAAGTGGTATGCGCGCTGGGAAGCGGCGGGCGCGTTCGCGCCGCACGGCGATGGCGCGCCGTACTGCATCCTGTTGCCGCCGCCGAACGTGACCGGCACCCTGCACATGGGGCACGCGTTCCAGATGACGCTGATGGACGCGCTGATCCGCTACCAGCGCATGCGCGGCATGCGCACGCTCTGGCAGGGCGGCACCGACCACGCCGGCATCGCGACGCAAAAGATCGTCGAGAACCAGTTGGCCGCGGAAGGCAAGACGCGCCACGACCTGGGCCGCGAGCAATTCGTCAAGCGGGTGTGGGAATGGAAAGCGCAATCCGGCTCGACAATCACGAACCAGATGCGCCGTCTCGGCGCGTCGATGGACTGGTCGCGCGAGCGCTTCACCATGGACGAAGGCCTGTCGGCGGCCGTGCGCAAGGTCTTCGTGCAGTGGTATCGCGATGGCCTGCTCTACCGCGGCAAACGCCTGGTGCACTGGGATCCGGTACTGATGACGGCGGTGTCGGATCTGGAGGTCGAAAACCAGGAGAAGGACGGCTCGCTGTGGTCGATCCGCTATCCCGCCAGCGACGGAGGCGACGGCGTGGTGGTAGCGACGACGCGCCCGGAAACCATGCTCGGCGACGTCGCCGTGGCGGTGCATCCGGACGACGAGCGTTATAAAGACCTAATCGGGAAGAAGGTGATTTTGCCGCTCGGTGGCAAATTTGATCGACTCATTCCGGTGATCGCCGACTCATACGTCGACCCAAGCTTTGGAACCGGTTGCGTCAAGATCACGCCGGGACACGATTTCAACGACTATCAGGTCTGGTCACGCCACGTCGGCTCCGGTATTTGGAACGAACTTCCTGCACGCGGCCTGCTTTCGATCTTCGACAAGGAAGCCAATGTTATTAAGCAAGTCGATCAAGAAGCCTTAGCTCATCTTGATGAGGTTGCAGGACAACAGACATTGTTGAAAACGCGCGAACTCATACCCGATATATATTGGGGGCAGCATACAAGAGCAGCGCGGAGTACGATTCTTGCTGAACTGGCAGCGCGAGGTCTTGTCCTCGAAACCAAGAAGCACAAACTGCAAGTGCCGATCAGCCAGCGCTCGGATGCGGTGATCGAGCCGATGCTCACCGACCAGTGGTTCCTGGATCTCACCTCCGAACACGGCCGCAAGGCCATCACCGAGCCGGCGTTGAATGCGGTGCGCTCGGGCGCCATCAAATTCGTGCCGGAAAACTGGGCGACGACGTACACGCAGTGGCTCGACAACATCCAGGATTGGTGCGTGAGCCGGCAACTGTGGTGGGGACATCGCATCCCGGCGTGGTTCGACAACGACGGCAACATCTTCGTCGGCGAGGATGAAGCCGACGCGCGCGCCCACGCAAAAACGCCGCCGGTCGGCGCGCTGCGCCAGGACGAAGACGTGCTCGACACCTGGTTTTCGTCGGCGCTGTGGCCGTTTTCGACGATGGGCTGGCCGGGCGACGCACCGGTGCGCGAAGGCGGCAAAATCGTGGCGAACTGGAAGGACGACCGGGCCTACCTGCCCAGCGCCGTCCTTGTCACCGGCTTCGACATCATCTTCTTCTGGGTCGCGCGCATGGTGATGGCGACGCAGTATTTCACCGGCAAGGTGCCGTTCCGCGAGGTTTACATCAACGCCATCGTGCGCGACGCCGAAGGCCAGAAGATGTCCAAGTCGAAAGGCAACACCATCGATCCGCTGGACCTGATCGACGGCATCGGGCTCGACGCGCTGGTGAAGAAATCCACTTCTGCACTTTTGATCCCGCAGGTGCGCGAGAAAGTGGAGAAGCGCATCCGCAAGGAATATCCCGACGGCATCGCGCCGGTTGGCGCCGACGCGCTGCGCTTCACCTTCGCCGCGCTGGCCACCTACGGGCGCACGATCAATTTCGATCTGAAACGCGCCGACGGCTACGGGAATTTCTGCAACAAGCTGTGGAATGCGGCGCGGTTTGTGCTGATGAACTGCGAAAGTTTCAGCACCCTGGCGGGCGCACCGCCGGCGCCGACGACAGATGCGGAAAAGTGGATTTTGACGCGTCTGGCAAAAACCCTGACGGAAATCGAAGCGCAAATGCCGCTGTACCGCTTCGACCTGGTCGCGCAGGCGCTGTATGAATTCGTCTGGAACGACTACTGCGACTGGTTCGTGGAACTGGCCAAGTCCGCACTGAACGGCACGGACAAGACCGCCGCCGATTCCACGCGCCGCACCCTGCTCGTGGTGCTCGAAGCCGTGCTTCGTGCGCTGCATCCGATCATCCCGTTCATCACCGAGGAAATCTGGCAAGAGGTGGCGCCGAAGCTTGGCATCCACACTGATTCAATTTCGACGCAATCGTATCCACGCGCGACGGACTACGCCGTCGATGGCACCGCCGAAGCCGAAACCGAATGGCTCAAGGCCGTGGTTGCGCAAATCCGCCGCATCCGCAGCGAAATGAACATCGCGCCGGGCAGATCGATTCCGCTGCTGTTCGCCAATGGCAACGCGAGCGATCGCGCGCGCGCGCAGAAATTCGCAACGCAGATCGCCTTCCTTGCCCGCGCAGAATCGCAGCGTTGGCTCGCGGCCGGCGAGAGCGAACCCGCATCCGCCGCCGGAATCGTCGGCGAGATGAAAATCCTGATTCCGCTCGCCGGACTGATCGACCTCGGCGGCGAGAAGGCGCGCCTGGCCAAGGAAATCCAGCGTCTGCAAGACGAGATCGCCAAGTCAAACACCAAACTTGCCAACTTCGGCGCAAACACGCCGGCCGCCGTCGTCGAGCAGGAAAAACAGCGCGTCGCAGAGCGCAGCATCGCACTAAACGGGCTGCGCGAGCAGGCACAGCGGCTGGCTAACCTCTGACGTCATCCCGGCAGGGAATGCCGGGATCCAGAAGCCAGGGATGGCAGAATTCAGCTTTGTCGCAACATGGGGTCCGTGCAGTCTGGATTCCGGCAGTCCATGCCGGAATGACGGATTCTTTATTCCGGCGGCAACAGCTCCATCGCCATTACCACCGCATCCTCGCGACCGCGCTTGGCCGGATAGTAGTTCGGGCGCTTGCCGATCTCGTTGAAGCCGAGGCGGTGGTACAGCTCCACCGCGCGCACGTTCGACGGACGCACTTCAAGGAAGATGCGCTCGGCGCGATGCCAGCGCGCGAGGTCCGTCAAGCGCTGCACCAGGCGCGTACCGTGGCCCCGTCCGCACAGCGCCGGCGCCACGCAGACGTTGAGCACATGCGCCTCGCCCGCGCCCGCGCTGAGCACGCCGTAGCCGACGACTTCAACGCCGTGCGCGAGCACGATGCAGTCGTAGCCGGCGCGCAGACAGTCGCGGAAAATGCCGTACGTCCATGGATATTCGTAGGCCGACACCTCGATGGCCGCGATCTGCTCCAGATCGTCGGCGGTCATCGCGCGCAGCGCAGGATACGGTTCCTTGAGAATGGCGACCATGTGTTCATCTCGCTTGGCTTACGCGGAATCCTGCAAACGGCGCGCCAGGGGTTTCAGTGCCAGCCACAACCGGCGCTTGCCGGCGGCATCGCGTGGCAGCGCGCCGCCGTCCAGCACCACGCCATCCGCCGTGTCCACGGCGGTGTAGTGAATCTGCGCCGCCGGAATGCGCAGCGCCAGCGACAGCCAAGGCAAGGCGACGTCCTCGCTCGCACCGCTTACGCAGACACGCGTTTGCGCATCGATGAAAATCCGCGCGGCGCCGGGCGATTCCGCCGCCGCATGGCGCAGCCGGTAGACATCAATACCCATCGCCGCCAGCATCGCCGCACGTTGTTGTTCAGTCGGCATGACCGCTCCCGAGCGCGGACAGATCGGTGTAGAACCGTGCGAAATCCTGGTCGATGGCGGCAGCGAGCGCAGCCACGGTAGCGCCGATGCTGGCATCCGCCGCCGGCACTTGCGTGCTGTAGGTGCGCTCGATCAGCGGCTCGCCCTGATCCTGATCGACGCGTATTTCGAGTGCGGCGATGGCAACGAACCCGCTATCGCGCGGCACGCGCTCGAAGCGCACGATGCGACCGTGCACGCGCAACGCCGGCGTGCTCGCGGGCAGGCGGTCGGTAACCAGCGGCGCAATGCCGGATCTGCGCAGCATGTCGGTCAGGCGCGCCTGCAGCGCGCGCGACGGCGGATCGCTCCACAACTGGTAATGATAGGCGCGCAAGGCCTCGGCCTGCGGTGTGGTCGCGTAGATCAATGCCTGCTCGGCGTAGATGCCCTCGCCGCGAAAGGTTTCCACTTCGATCGGCAGCGACGACAGCGGCGCATGCACGTGCGGCAAGGCGGTCGGTGGCGGCAGACGGAAATAGGTCACATCCGGCACCGGCGGTACCGAACAGGCGGCGAGCGCGGCGAACACCAGCGCGAGCGGAAATGTTCTCATTGCGTGTCCTCCGCCTTGTCCGGCTTCGGCGAGATCAGCAGACGGTTCGGGTTCTTGCGCACTTCTCGCGCGAGTTCGTCGAAATTGCGGCTCGCGTTTTCCAGATGCTGGCTGATCGAATCCATGCGTCCGGACAGCGCTTCGAGCACGGCGCGCAGATCGGCCACCGAATCGCGGATGCCGGGCCGATTTTCCCTGGCGATGCTGTCGAGCTGGCCGAGCGCGTCGTCGAGCTTTTGCTGCGTGTCGCGCAATTGCTTCGTCATCTGCTGCGTGTTCGCGAGGATCGCCGCGACGGCCGCGCGATTGTCCGGCTTGAGCATGTCGTCGAGCGAATCGGATACGCGGTTGAGCCGGGTCAGCAACTGCTGCGACTGCCGCACCAGATCCGGCGTGCCCTTGTCGATGGCGCCGGTGATCGAATCAACGCGCTTGGAAAGGGTCTGGATCAGCGGCGCAATCTGAGTGCGGGTCAGGCCGCTGATCTGGCCGGCGAGCTCGTTCATGGCGCTGAAGATGTCGGCGCTTTCGACGCCGGCCAGTTCGCTGCCGGGCGCGGCCATGCGCGCGCTCTTGCCTTCGCTGATGCCGACCGCGACATCGGCGAGCAGGCCCGTGGCGGTCAGGCGCGCAACGCTGTCCTGCGGAATCGGCCAGTCGCGGCGCACGTCGAGTTCGATCCTGTAACGCGTGCCGTCCTTGCCGCGTTCGGGCGCGATCGCGCCGACCTGGCCGATGCGATAACCCTGATAGAACACCGGCGCGCCGTAACGCAGGCCAGTGACGTTGTGGTAGTGCGTGTAGTAGGCCGTGCTCGCGCCGCCGCGGCCGGTGATCATCGCCAGCGCGACGAGCAGCAAGCTGCCCGCAACGAGCACCGCCGCGCCGACCAGAGCGTAATTGACGTTGTCTCTTTTCATGCGGCTTCTTCCGTCAGGCGTTTCAGATACGCGTCTGCATCCACCTGGATTTCGCGCGGCCGGCGGTTGAGCAGATCCTGGATGCGCTCGTTGTCGCACTGGCGCACCGCGTCCACCGTGCCGGTCATGAGGATATCGCCCTGATCGAGCACCGTGATGGTATCGGCAATCTTGAACGCGCTTTCCAGTTCGTGGGTGACGACGACGATGGTCATGCGCAACGCGTCGCGCAGGCGCAGGATCAACTCGTCCAACTCCGCCGACACGACCGGATCGAGTCCGGCGGAAGGCTCGTCGAAGAAAAGCAATTTGGGATCCATTGCGATCGCGCGCGCCAGTGCCGCGCGCTTGATCATGCCACCGGAAAGCTGCGCGGGCATGAGGTCCTGGAAGCCGCCGAGATTGACCACTTCAAGCTTGAGCCGGCTCATGATGCGGATCGTCGCCTCGTCCAGATTCGTGTGTTCGCGCAGCGGCAAGGCCACGTTGTCGCCGACCGAGAGCGACGTGAGCAGCGCACCACCCTGGAACGACACGCCAATCTGGCGGCGCACGTCGAGCATCTGCCGCTCGCCGGCACGCGCGATGTCCACGCCGAGCAGACGCACCCAGCCCGAGCGCGGTTTGTGCAGACCGAGCAGGTGGCGCAACAGTGTGCTTTTACCCGAACCCGATCCGCCCATGATCACGCGGATCTCGCCGGCGTTCACCGTGAAATCCACGCCATTGAGAATGCGCCGCCGCCCGTACCAGGCTTCGAGCTGCTCGACTTCGATCAGTGGCACCGTCGCATTCATCGGTTGAGGAAAAACGAAAACACCATGTCGACAACAATGATCCAGCAGATCGACAGCACCACCGCGCGCGTGGTGGCGCGGCCCACGCCCTCGGCGCCGCCCGACACCGAAAATCCTGTGCTCACACCGATCAGGGTGATGAGCACGGCGAACACCGCGGACTTGGCGATGCCCTGCCACACATCGCCCGGTGTGAGCAGCGAAAGGGTTTGCAGAATATAGGCGGTCGGCGTGACGTTGAGTGCGGGCGAGGAATACAGCGCCGCGCCGACGATCGCCACCGCATCGGCGAGGACGGTCAGCACCGGCAGCATGATCAGCATCGCGATCAGTGCGGGCGCGGCAAGATAGCGCACCGGCTCGATGCCCATCGTCGCCAGCGCGTCCACTTCCTGCGACACATTCATCGAACCGATGCGCGCGGCCAGCGCCGAACCGGAACGTCCGGCGACCAGGATGGCGGTGATCAGCGCGCCGAATTCGCGTGTCACCGATTTGGCCACGGCGACGACGACCTGCGATTGCGCGCCGAATTCGCTCAAGGCGGCGATGAACTGGATGCCGAGCATGACGCCGATGGTCAGCGCGAGCAGGGCGACAATGGCCAGCGCATCCACGCCGATCTGGCGCATCTGCTCGATCACCGCACGCAGCCGCAGCGGCTGGCCGATGCGCCAGCCGAATGCGGCGAAGTACAGACTTTCCCACAACAGCGCCGCCGCGTAGCCCACACCCGCGAACGCGCCCAGCGTGGCGCGGCCGAGGGATTCCAGCGGGCGCACGAGGGCGTTCACAAGCGCCTGTCATCCCGGCAGGGAATGCCAGGATCCAGAAGCCAAGGACGGTATCCATGCAGCCTGGATTCCGGCATTCCCTGCCGGAATGACGAGCACATTTTCACGCCGCCCTCGCCGCTTCAACATCCGCAAACAGCGGAAACACCTTGTCCAGCCGCGCCAGTTGCAACACCGCCAGCACCGACTTGCTTGCGGCGATCAGGGCGAAGCGCTTGCCCTTGCCGCGCGCGTTCTGGAAGCCTTCGACCAGCGCGGCGATACCGGAGGAATCGATGTAGGTCACCAGAGCCAATTCGACACCGACCCCGCCGCGGCCGAGCGCCACGAGAATCGCGTCGCGCACCTGTTGCGACCAGGACAGATCGACCTCGCCGCATACGCGCACCAGCACGTAGCCGCCAAGATCCTCGCTGACGCAGGTGTTTTCCATCGCGTTCATTCCCCGTCCCCATCGTGAATGCGCTTGTGCATGCGCAGGATGTTGCCGCGCCCATCCGCGGCCGGCTCCAGTTTCCAGTCGTCCATGGTCGCGGCAATGAACGGCAGACCGAGTCCGCCCGGCCTGCATTCGGACAGATCGCGCGGCCTCAGGCACGCCGGATCGACCGACGGTGCCTGATCGCGCAACTCGAACGCCAGCATATCGCGCTCGCGAGCGAGGCGCAGCGCGATGCGGCGCGTGCATTCCCCGCCATAGGCATGGCGGATGACGTTGGTGCAGGCCTCGTCGACCGCCAGTACGAGACGGTCGCGCAATTCAG
>JAGWXP010000170.1 GCA_018969845.1 Lysobacteraceae bacterium
AATGCAGCCGCAGCCGCGGGCGCGGGCTACCGGCCGTGTCTGCGCTGCCGGCCGGAAGCGGCGCCCGGCACGCCGCTCACCTGTGCACGCAGCGGCCTCGTCGCGGCCGCGTTGCGCATGATCGATGCCGGCGCGCTGGACGAGGGTTCCGTGGCGCAACTCGCGGGCCGCATCGGTGTCGGCGAACGTCATCTGCGGCGCTTGTTCGTGGACGACCTCGGGGCAGGACCGCTCGAGATCGCGGCGACACGACGCTTGCTGTTCGCGAAAAAATTGCTGACTGAGACGAATCTGCCAGTTACGCGCATCGCACACGCAGCGGGATATGCGAGTTTGCGCCGATTCAATTCGGCATTCCTGGCTGGCTACGGGCGCGCGCCGCGAGACTTAAGGCGCGATGAATCCGGCACGTCCGCATCGAGTGCATTGTCACTGCGCATTCCGTTCCGCGCGCCTTACGATTTTCACGCGCTGCTCGCGTTCTTCGCGCGCCGCGCAATTGCCGGACTCGAACGCGTCGAAGCGCGCGGTTACACGCGCCGCTTCGCGCTCGATGGCAAGGCCGGCACGCTGCGCGTGTCGAAAATGCGGGCCGCCGATACGCTTGCGCTCGACGTTGATTTTGCCGACACCTCGCGTTTGCAGACGATCTGCGCGCGCGTGCGTCGCCTGTTCGACGTCGATGCAGACATCGCGGCGATCGACGCGCAGCTTGCGCGCGATCCGAGGCTGCGTGCGTTCGTGCGCCGCCACCCCGGGCAGCGTCTGCCCGGCGGCTGGGACGGATTCGAGATCGCGGTGCGCGCGGTGCTCGGCCAGCAGATCAGCGTCGCCGCGGCGCGCACGCTGGCGGCGCGTCTGCTCGATCGATTCGGCGAACCGGCAACGTTGCCGAACGGCGAAAATTTCCGCTTGTTTCCCGCGCCTGAAGTGCTCGCCGATGCCGATCTGACGCAGATCGGCTTGCCGCGCACACGCGCCGCGACACTGAACACGATCGCCTGCGCAGTGGCCGACGGCGTTGTCGACTTCCGTCCGGAACAATCGCTGGACGGCTTCGTCGCGAGCTGGTGCGAGTTGCCCGGCATCGGCGCATGGACCGCTCACTACATGGCGATGCGCGCGATGAGTCATCCGGATGCGTTTCCAGCCGCGGATCTGGTTCTGCGCAAGATGTTGGGTGCTGGCGGCACGTTGCCATCCGCACGCGCGGTGGAAGCGCTGGCCGAACACTGGCGGCCGTGGCGCGCGTACGCGGTAATGCATCTATGGCGCAACTCAATCTGAGGTTCTACGATGACTGACGTGTACTACGATTATTTCGATTCCCCGATCGGACGCCTGCTGCTCGTGCTCGATGGGCAAGGCCTGCGCCACGTCGCGTTCGCGGACGGCCGACATCCGACGTCGCCCGCCGACGACTGGGAGCGCGGCCCCGGCGCGCTGCACGAGGCGCGCGCACAGCTAAAGGCGTATTTCGCCGGCAAGCTGCGCGAGTTCGATCTGCCGCTCGCACCGCAGGGTACCGAATTCCAGCAACGCGTGTGGCTGGCGCTGTTGCGCATTCCGTATGGCGCTACCGCCAGTTACGGCGACATCGCGCGCGCGGTCGGCGAGCCGGGCGCTTCGCGCGCGGTCGGTGCGGCGAACGGCCAGAATCCGATCGCGATCGTGGTGCCGTGCCATCGCGTGATCGGCGCGGACGGCACGCTCACCGGTTACGGCGGCGGCCTGCCGAACAAGAAGTTCTTGCTTGATCTCGAACAGCGAAACTCGGCGTTCGCGCTGGCGCCGTGATCAACAGCCGTTCAACTGACTCGCCAATTCATCCGCTTGCGGCTGCAGGATCGCCTGCTGATCCTTGAACGCATTGTGCAGTTTGTGCGTGACGTCGTCGTACTGCTTTTGCAGCCAACCGCAGGCTTGCTCGCGCGTGGCACGGACGCACTGATCCTGCAGCGGCGTGAACTGGCTCGCCATGGCGTCGCGCGGCGAAGTATCGATCGGGATCTGACGCATGCCCGGCGCGGACACGCCGATGCCGCCGGGGCCATACGCTTGCGCGAGGCTGTGCCCCGGAAACCCGAGCACACCGAGCGGCACGTAGCGCACCGGCGGCGAGCCGTTTTGACTGAAATACGTCGAGCCGTCTTCCGCGTTGCGGCAGATCCACAACGGCGGCAGCGGCGCCGGCGGTTTGGAAACAGAAGCGCGCTGCGGTGGATTCGCAGCGGCGGGGAATGGCGAAGGTGTGGCGGCGGCCGGTGGTGCCGGTGCGGGCGGCGCGTCGGGCAGCCACATCTCTGCCTGCGCCGCGCCGGCCGGGCAAGGATGGTCCTGGAACGCCACATCGCCGTGCGGTGTTGTACATTTGTATACGTTTTCAGCCGCGGCGCCAGTGACGCATGCGGCGAAAAACATCGCGCAAATGCGAGCGGCGTTCACGATCGACCTCAATGCAGCGTCTTGTAGACTTCCGGATCGAACGCATCGACCGCGACGACTTCGTTGCGTGCGGTGTCGGCTTCGTGCAGAAGCTGGTATTCGGCCGGCGAGATCACGCCGGCTTTCAGGCCCATCTCGTCGAGCATGTAGCCGGGCGCGCGGTCGAGACGGCCTTCGCGCACGGCATCGCGCAGTTTTGTCTCCACCGGTATCGCGCGCACCGCCTTGTCGAGAGCAGCTTCCAGCGTGCCGAGGCCGACTTCATTCGGCGGCGGCACGAAGATGTCGTGCGTCAGATTGATGCGTGCCTCGCGGTCCTCGAGGATGTCACGCGCCACGCGCGCGCCGAGCTTGTCCGAGGGTGGGCGGAAACGCGCGCCGAGCGGGAAGATGATCCACGAAAGCCACCACGCGGCGACGCGCATCGGCACCCGCGGACCGCCCCGGTCCGCGGCAGATCCCAAATTTTCGAGCACGCCAAGCAGCGCTTCCTGGATGCGATACAGGCAGTGCTCGACGCTCCAGCGTACGAGGTTGTAATTGGCCGTGGTCTTGGCCTCGTCGTGATAGCGCTTGAGTGCGCTCGATGCCAGGTACATGTAGGCGAGCGCGTCGGCGAGACGCCCGGAAATCTTCTCGCGGCGCTTGAGCGTGCCGCCGAGCGTGCCCATCGCCACATCCGAGAGCAGCTCGAACGCGGCCGAGAAACGCGACAGGTGCTGGTAGTAGCGTACCGTGTCTTCCGTGCGTGGTGCGCCGGCAAGGCGGCTACCGGTCCAGGCCAGCAGTTTCGCGCGCGTGGCGTTGCGGAACAGCAGGTTGACGTGACCGAAGATCGCCTTGTCGAATTTTTTCAGATTCTTCTCGGCGATGGAATTTATTTCGTGCTGCACGAACGGATGGCAGCGGATCGCGCCCTGGCCGTAGATGATCATCGAGCGGGTGAGGATGTTCGCGCCTTCCACCGTGATGCCGATCGGCACCGCGTCCCAGGTGCGCGCGAGCGGATTGCGCGGACCCTTCTGGATTGCCGCGCCGGCGCGGATGTCCATCGCGTCGGTGACGACTTCGCGCATGCCCTCGGTCAGATACGCTTTTGCAATCGCGGACAGCACCGCCGGTTTCTCGCCGGCATCGAGCGCGCCGCAGGTGAGCGTGCGCGTGGCGGTCATCATGTAGGTCTTGCCGGCGATGCGCGCGAGCGGCTCCTCGATGCCCTCGAAGCGGCCGATCGGCGTGTCGAACTGCTCGCGCACGGTAGCGTAGGCGCCGGAGATGCGCGTCATCATCTGCGCCGCGCCGACCGACAGCGCCGGCAGCGAGATCGAGCGCCCGGCGGCGAGACATTCCATCAGCATGCGCCAGCCATGGCCGATGCCTTCGCGTCCGCCGATGATGCAATCCAGCGGCGCGAACACGTCGCGACCGACGATCGGGCCGTTCATGAACGGTACGCCCATCGGATCGTGGCGCTGGCCGATTTCGATGCCTTCCAGGTCTCGTGAAATCAGCGCGCAGGTGATGCCGAGGTCTTCCTTGTCGCCGAGCAGATGGTCCGGATCCTGGATGCGAAAAGCCAGGCCGATCAAGGTCGCGACCGGTGCCAGCGTGATGTAGCGCTTCTTCCAGTTCAGGCGCAGGCCGATGACTTGCTTGCCGTCGATCGTGCGCTTCTCGACGACACCGGTGGATTGCGTGGCTGCCGCGTCGGAGCCGGCTTCCGGGCCGGTCAGGCCGAAGCACGGAATCTCGTCGCCTTTCGCCAATCGCGGCAGATAGTACTTCTTCTGTTCCTCGGTGCCGTAGTGCAGCAGGAGTTCGCCCGGACCCAGCGAATTCGGCACCATCACCGTGACCGCGGCAGTAACCGAGCGCGAGGAGATCTTCGTCACCACGCGCGAATGCGCGATCGCCGAAAACCCGTGGCCGCCGTATTGCTTCGGAATGATCATGCCGAAGAAACCGTTCGTGCGCAGGAACACCCAGATGCTGGTCGGCAGGTCGCGCTGCTGG
>JAGWXP010000171.1 GCA_018969845.1 Lysobacteraceae bacterium
GGTCAGCGAACTGCAACTGGAAAGCGGACGCCTGGACGAGGTGTTCCGCACGATCACGCAAGCCGCCGAACAGGAGGCGCACGCATGAGCAACCACCGCACGCACAACATCATCAGCGTGTTCAGGCGCGAACTGGCGAGTTATTTCGCCACGCCGGTCGCCTACGTCTTCATCGTGATCTTCCTGCTCCTCGCCGGCACGTTCACGTTTTACCTCGGCAATTTTTACGAGCGCGGCCAAGCGGATTTATTGCCGTTCTTCAATTTCCATCCCTGGCTGTATCTGTTTCTCGTCCCCGCCGTCGGCATGCGCCTGTGGTCGGAGGAACGCAAGAGCGGCACGATCGAACTGCTGCTGACGATGCCGATCACGATGTGGCAGGCGGTGGTGGGCAAGTTCCTTGCCGCGTGGGCGTTCATCGGCATCGCGCTGTTGCTGACCTTTCCGATCTGGATCACCGTCAATTACCTCGGCGCGCCGGACAACGGCGTGATTGTCGCCAGCTACATCGGCAGTTTCCTCATGGCCGGCGCCTTCCTCGCCATCGCCTCGTGCCTGTCGGCGTGCACGCGCAATCAGGTGATCGCGTTCATCCTTACCGTGGTGGTGTGTTTCCTGTTTCTGCTCGCCGGCTTCCCGCTGGTTCTGGATTTCTTCTCCGCGTGGGCACCGCAGGGCGTGGTCGATGCGATTTCGGGTCTGAGTTTCCTCTCGCATTTCGCGTCGATCAGCAAGGGCGTAATCGAGCTGCGCGACGTGATCTATTTCGGGCTCACGATCGCGTTCTGGCTGTATGCCAGCGCGGTGGTGATTGATTTGAAAAAAGCCGACTAGCCTCGGGTATCTGACATGATTTCGAATAAAAAACTCATGACCGGCGGCGCGCTCGCAGTGCTCGCCGTGCTGTTCGTGGCGGTAATCCTGATCTGCAACACGCTGTTCCGCGGCGCACAGGTCGATCTCACGCAGAACCACTTGTATACCCTGTCGCAGGGTACCAAGAACATCCTCGCCGACATCGATGAGCCGATCCATCTGTATCTGTTCTGGTCGGACAAGGAAACCCACGGCGTGCCGCAACTGCGCATCTACGCGCAGCGCGTGCGCGAGATGCTCGAGGAGATGGCCGGGCGCGCGCACGGCAAGATCAAGCTCGAAGTGATCGACCCGCAGCCGTTCTCCGAGGACGAGGACCGCGCCACCGGCTACGGCCTGCAGGCGGTACCCGCCGGCAACAACGGCGAGAAGATCTTCCTCGGCCTGGCCGGCACCAATTCGACCAATGGCAAACAGGTGATTCCGTTCCTGCAGCCGAACAAGGAAGCGTTTCTGGAATACGACGTCGCCAAGCTCATTCACGAGCTGACCGTGGCGCACAAGCCGGTCGTGGGGCTGATTTCCGGTTTGCAGATCGGCCAGAGTTTTGATGCGGCCACGCGCTCGCTGCGCGATCCGTGGGCGATCGACCAGCAGTTGACCCAGCAGTTCGACGTGCGTCAGCTCAATGCGGATTCGATCAAGGCCATCGACAAGGACATTGATGTTCTCGTGCTGATCCAGCCGAAAAAACTGCCGCCGGATGCGCAGTACGCGATCGACCAGTTCGTGATGCGCGGCGGGCATTTGCTGGTATTCGTCGATCCGGATGCCGAAACCGACACGGCCGGCACCGATCCGAACAATCCGCAGGCGGCGATGTTCGCGGACAAGTCTTCCGACCTGCCCGTGCTGTTCAAGGCCTGGGGCATTGATTACGACCCGCACAAGGTCGTGCTCGACCGCGCGCATGCCTTGCAGATCAGCACGCAGCCGGGCGCCGCGCCGGTGCCGGATCCGGCCATCATCGGCTTCGGCAAGCGCAACTTGAATGCGTCGGACGTCGTCACCGCCAACCTCGACACCATCAACGTGTCCAGCGCCGGTTATTTCTCGCTCGCCAAAGGCTCCAAGTACACGCTCACCCCGCTGATCCAGACCAGCGACGACGCCATGCCGGTTGACAGCACACGGGTGAAATTCCTGCCCGATCCCACGGTTCTGCTCAACGGCTATGCACCGACGCACGAGCGCTACGTGATCGCCGGCCGTCTGGAAGGAAAATTCACGAGCGCGTTCCCGGATCGCAAGGACCCGGGCCATCTGGCGCAAGCCAAGGACAAGGGCGAGATCATCCTGGTGGCCGACACCGACATGCTGGCCGACCGCCTGTGGGTGCAGGTGCAGCCGTTCTTCGGCCAGAAGATCATGAACGCGTTCGCCAACAACGGCGACTTCTTCATCAACGCCGTGGACAATCTCACCGGCTCATCCGACCTGATCTCGATTCGCGGACGCGCCACCTCGCAGCGGCCGTTCCGCGTGGTCGAGGACATGAAGCGCGCCGCGCAGCAGAATTTCCGCGGCAAGGAGCAGGAACTGCAGCAGCAGCTTTCCGACACCGAACGCAAGCTGACCGAACTGCAAAGCGGCAAGGCCAAGGGCAGCGAGATGATCCTGTCGCCGGCGCAGCAGAACGAACTGCAGAGCTTCCTGCAGAAGAAGGTCGAGATCCGCAAGCAATTGCGCCAGGTGCAGCGCGGTCTGGACAAGGACATCGACGCGCTCGGCAGCCGCCTGAAATTCATCAACATTGCGCTGATGCCGATCCTGATCACGATCGCGGCCCTGCTTTTCGCGGGCTGGAAACGCCGCCGCCGCAGCGCCATCTGAGGAATCCCGATGAACGCCAAGAAGCTCTATGTGCTCATTGCCGTTGCCGTCATCGCCCTGATCGCGGCGTGGTACATCCATTCGTCGAACGCACCGCAAACCGGCGTGAGCGCGCGGGCCGCCCCCGTGCTGCCCGAATTGCACGGCCATATCAACGACGTGAATGCGATCACCCTGACCGGCGCCGACAATAAGGTTCTCGCCACGCTCAAGCGCGGCGCCGATGGCTGGACGCTTGCCGAGAAATCCGGCTATCCGGCGGATCTGGCCAAGATCCGCGAATTTCTGATCAAGCTCGATCAGGCGACGCTGACCGAGGCCAAGACCTCCAATCCCCAACTCTATGCGGAACTGGGTGTGGACGAGGTCAAGGATGCCAAGGCGACCGGCGTACGGGTGACCCTCGGCGGCCTGGCCAAGCCGTTGGCTATTCTCATCGGCAATTACAACGGCGCCGGTGGTGGCGGCACCTTCGTGCGCCGCGAGGGCGAAGCGCAATCCTGGCTGGCAGACGGCAATCTCACCGTGGCCAAGAACACGGCGGATTGGGAACAACGCACGCTTGCCGACATTCCGTCCACGCGTCTGCGCACGGTGACCCTGACGAATCCCGATGGCAAGACGCTGAAGATCTACAAGGACGCGCAGGGCGATGCCAATTTCAAGGTCGCCGACGTGCCGAAGGGCCGCGAGGCCGCCTCCGAATTCGTCGCCAATGAACTGGGGTCGGTGCTTTCCGGCCTGAACGCGGACGATGTGTTCCCCGCCAAAGACATGGCGCCGCCGGACAAGACCTGGAAGGACGAATACGCCGCCTTCGACGGACTGATCGTCTCCATCACCGGCTGGGAGCAGGGCGGCAAGGATTACGCGCAATTCGACGCGCGCCTGGACGAGGCGGCCGCGAACGCGCAGGTAGACGCGGAACAGGCCAAGGCCAAGGCCGATTATGAGGCGGCGGTTGCGGCCGCGAACCAGAAGGTGGCCGAGGAAAAATCCACGACCGGCGCGCAGGCCAAGGCCAATGCGCAGGCCGCATCGGAAGTCGCCAAGCCGCTCGCGGTGAGCGATCCGGCCAAGGACCGCAGCGATCGCCTGGCCGCCTTGACCAAGGAAGTGGCCAACCTGAACAAGACGTTTTCCGGCTGGACATTCGCGCTGCCGGCCTACAAGTTCTCCGACATGACCAAGAGCATGGACGACATGCTCAAGCCGCTGCCGCAGAAAAAGGCGGAGGAGAAGAAATCCGCGGTGAAGCCGCGCAAGTAAGCGCAGGCCGCTCTTGCGGCGGCGTGCTGCGCCGCCGCAAGCGGATTGCGTGACGGCAAGCGCATAATCCCTCGAACGAGCGTTCGAACAACGCCCGCTCCGTACCCACAGGAGGGGATCATGGCCACCGTACGCACCGGCACATGCCGGAGTCTTGCCGCTTTTGCCGCATTTTCCATTGGTATACTTGTCCTGCCGCTGGCGGCGCAGACGATCGCCGCGCCGGGATTGTCCGCGCCCGGCACGATCTACTACGACGCGCTCGGCACGCCGACGATCAAGGCGGCGACCAGCTACGACGTCGCCTTCCTGCAAGGCTACGCAGAAGCCAAGGCGCGCTTCTTCGAGATGGATTTCGACCGCCGCGCCGCGAGCGGCACGCTCGCCGCGCTGGTCGGCCACGCCGCGCTCGCGAACGACGTGCAGACGCGCACCCTGGGCCTCGACCGCGCCGCATTCGCCACCTGGCAGG
>JAGWXP010000172.1 GCA_018969845.1 Lysobacteraceae bacterium
TTAAGCACGCCCTGGATCAAAGTCAGCGTGACCATGTCGCCGTTTGCGACGTGTGTGATTTCGTGGCCGAGCACGGCGGAGATCTCGTCGCGGTTCATGGACTGCAGCAGACCCGTGCTCACCGCCACCAGGGCGTGGTTGCGGCTCATGCCGGTGGCGAAGGCGTTCATGTCCGGTGAGTCGTAGAGCGCGACCTGCGGCATGCCGATGCCGGCCTGCTGCGCATGATGGCGGACGGTGTCGAGCAGCCATTGCTCGTTCGCGCCGCGCGGCTGCTCGATCACCTGCGCGTGGGTCGTCCACTTCGCGATGGTCTTGGACAGCGCCAGCGAAATGAACGCGCCGCCCATGCCGAACACACCGCACATGACCAGCAAGCCCGTGAGATTGATGCCGGCCTGACCATAGGCCCAGCGGTCGATGCCGAAGATCGAGCAGACGATGCCAAGCACCAGCATGATGGCGAGGTTGGTGCCAAGGAACAGGAGAATGCGCAGCATGGATATCCTCGTTGGATGGAAGCGAATACTCACTCGTTCGCGTTGAGCGTAGCTCGCGAAGCGAGCAAAGTCGAAACGTCGATGCCCTTCGACTTCGCGCCTGCGGCGTTACGCTCAGGGCGAACGGAACTTCATTTCGACCTCAGATCGGTTCTTCGTCACTTGCGGATGAATGCATAGCTTTGGGTAAACTGGACAAAATTCAAGCAGTGTAGAGCATGACTTACCGCGGCCGTTTCGCCCCTTCGCCCACTGGCTCACTGCACTTCGGCTCGCTGGTCGCAGCCGTCGGGAGCTGGCTGCGCGCGCGGTCGCAAAACGGCGTCTGGATCGTCCGCATGGAAGACCTCGATCCGCCGCGCGAGGTTCCCGGCGCGGCGGCCGACATCCTCGAAACCCTCGCCGCCTTCGGCATGGAGTCGGACGAGCCGGTGATGTTCCAAAGTCGTCGCGCGTTCGCGTATGCGGCGGCCTTCGACCGGCTGCGGGCGCTCGATTGCGTGTTTGCGTGCTGGTGCAGCCGCGCGGAGCTGGAATCGGGCAGCGCAATCCACCGTGGCGCCTGCATCGCACCATCGGATCCTGCGCGTGCCCCCGCCTGGCGCCTGCGCGTGCCCGACGCGACGATCGCATTCGACGACGCCGGCTTCGGATCGCAAGCGCAGAATTTGCGCAATACGGTCGGCGATTTCGTGATTCGCCGCGTCGAAGGCTGGCATGCCTACCAGCTTGCCGCAGTCGTGGACGATGCCGAACAAGGCATTACGGAAATCGTGCGCGGCGCGGACCTGCTCGATTCCACGCCACGCCAGATTCATCTGCAACACCTGCTCGGTCTGCCCACACCGGAATACCTGCACCTGCCGTTGGCGCTGGATGCCGACGGACGCAAGCTGTCCAAGCAGGATCGCGCACGTCCGGTAGATCGTACCGATCCGCTGCCAGCGCTGCGCGCTGCGCTGGTGTTTCTCGGTCAGCGCATACCGCCGGCATCGACGCCGGCAGCAGTATTGTCGACGGCGGCGCGGGATTTCGACCTTGCTGCACTGCAAGCGGTGGCGCGAACTCGCGCGTGTACAATCGAAACCGATTGCGCGTAACCACAGGAGAAACGCATGACCGCACGCATCGCATTGGTCACCGGCGGCACCGGCGGCATCGGCAGCGCCATCGTCAAGCGCCTGGCCGCGCTCGGCCACAAGGTCGCCAGCAATTACCGCGACGAAGCCAAGGCCAGGACCTGGCAGGCGCACATGCAATCGCAGGGCGTGGACGCCGCCATCGTACCGGGCGACGTGTCCTCGCCGGAAACGGCGGAAAAACTCGTCCACGGCGTCGAAAAACAACTCGGTCCGATCGACATTCTGATCAACAACGCCGGCATCACGCGCGACACGACGTTTCACAAGATGAGCGCACTGCAGTGGCAGGAAGTGATCAACACGAACCTGAATTCCTGCTTCAACGTCACCCGCCCGGTGATCGAAGGCATGCGCAACCGCAAGTGGGGCCGCATCATCCAGATCAGCTCGATCAACGGTCAGAAGGGTCAATACGGACAGGCCAACTACGCCGCGTCCAAGGCCGGCATGCACGGTTTCACCATCTCGCTGGCCCAGGAAAACGCCAAGTTCGGCATCACCGTGAACACCGTTTCGCCGGGCTACGTTGCCACCGAGATGGTGATGGCCGTGCCCGAGGACGTGCGCAACAAGATCGCCGCGCAAATCCCGATCGGGCGGCTGGGCGAACCGGACGAGATCGCCTATGCCGTCGCCTTCTTCGTCAACGACGAAGCGCGCTGGATCACCGGCGCCAATCTCGCGATCAATGGCGGGCAGTACATGGGTTGGTAAGATCCGCGCTTGCGCGATGCCTTGAATGGCATCGCGCGCGGAACTTGCCAGGTGAGACGGGGATGTCGATCGGGATCCGTCACCAGGGACGGTTACCCATCGTGGCCAAGCGCATCGCGTGCGCTTCGTTCCTGGTGAGGCAGGTCGAACATCGCGACAGCGATGTGAAGGAACGGCAACACACACGGGACGGTTTGTGTAGCGTGCCGCACTGCCTACGGCGAAACAGGTATTATTAACGTGCGAGGGATTATCCTGCGTCCGCTTTGATCACGGGAATTGAGCCATGCGCCTGCCCGGCCAACTTCTGAGCGCCTGCCTGCTGGCGCTGCTAGCGCACGCCGCACACGCGGCCGGCGGTCCCTTCGGCATCGACCATCTCGTCCCATACGACAACAGCGGCATCTGGAAGCGCAGCTACCAGAAGGATCTTGCTGCCGGCACCGCATTGGTCGTGCTCGGCGGTGCGCTCTGGGAAGGCGACGACAGCAAGCTCGGCGACACGTTCTGGCGTTCGCTCGACTCGGTTGCGCTCGCCTCGGGCACCGCGCAGGTCATGAAATACGCATTCTCCCGCGAACGGCCGTCGCAGACTTCCGATCCGAACCAATTCTTCAGCGGACACGGCAACCAGAGTTTTCCCAGCGGCGAGGTCGCCGAAATCGCCGGCGCGGTAACGCCCTTCATGTTCGCCTACGGGCCGGATCATCCTGCCGTGTACGCGCTCGCGTTGCTGCCAGCCTACGACATGATCGCCCGGGTCAAGGTGCACGGCCACTGGCAGAGCGATGTTCTGGTCGGCGCGGGTCTCGGCGTCGGTTTCGGATGGTATGCCTCGCGTCGCGAACATCCCTTGATCCTGTCCATGTTGCCGGGCGGTTTCATGGTCGGCATCCACAAGAAATTCTGAGGCCGCGAAGCGACGATGCCCACTCGCGTTTCGCAAACGGCCGTGCCGTTATCCAAGGTCATCCAGGATCGGCGGCGGACAGTCGTCCGCAACATCCTGCGCCTGATCCTGCGTCCACCCAGACCAGCGGGCGACGCCAGGCTGCCGTCAATGGGCATCTATCGCATCCTGGTCTGTCGTTTCGTGAACACGCTCGGCGATTCGCTCACCCTGACACCCTTGTTGCAGGAGCTCTCGCAGGTCTACCCCGGCGCCGAAATCGATGTGATCAGTCGTTGTCCCGCTGCGCGCCTGATTTATGGATCGCTGCCGGGCGTGAGCCGTGTTTTGGTCTTGCCCCGGCGCGTCATGCGGAATCCATTGGCCACCCTGCGATGCCTGCGCTCGATGCGGCGCATCCGCTACGATCTGGTGATCGATGCGGATCCGCAATCGCAAAGCGGTCGGCTGCTGGCATTGCTGTCGCGGGCAGAGCGTTCGCTCGGCTACGCCGGACCGGACAAGGCGGGCTCGATGACATTCGGCGTTGAGCCGCCGCCCGAGCTGCGCCATCGGGCCAAGCTGCAGGTCTATTTGCTGCGCGCGGCGCGCGGCGAATTCGCCCCCCGGCAATACCCGCCGCTGGATATCGGCCTCAATGCCCTGGAGCGAGAGCAAGGGCGCATGATACTGTCCCGCTTGCTGGCACAGCGTGGCGACAGCCGGACAGAGAGAGACTGCATCGGCATCTTCGCCAATGCCACCGGAAACAAGTTGCTGGGGAGCGTCTGGTGGGATCGCTTTCTGCAAACCCTCGAAGGCGGGCTTTCCGGCTACACGATCATTGAAATCCTTCCCGCCAGCGCGCGTTCCCATCTGGGCGACCGCTATCCGGGTTACTACTCGAACGATGCGCGCAAACTGGCGGCGCTGCTATCGAACCTCACGCTTTTCATCAGCGCCGATTGCGGCGTCATGCACCTTGCCGCCGCCAGCGGGATTCCGACCTTCGGTATCTTCACGGTCACGAACCCGGATGAATGGGGTCCCTACGGTCCAGGTCAGCATGCGGTTCTGGCCAGCGATCGGACGCCCGCGCAAACCGCCGCCGCGGTACTCGACATGATTGCGTTGGATGCGAGCGCTGAGCGCACGGCCAAAAAAAGGGTCGGTTCCGTATTCCCATAGCAGCAC
>JAGWXP010000173.1 GCA_018969845.1 Lysobacteraceae bacterium
GAAGCGAAGAAGGCGCTGGCCAGCTTCGGCCCGCATCCCGGGCATGTGTTCAATCTCGGTCACGGCATCACGCCGGATGTGGATCCGGAAAGACTTGGCGTGCTGATCGAGGCGGTGCAAACGTTGAGCGCGCGTTCAACGTAACCCGCAGAGCGGTGCGAGGGTGCCAGCCGCACCTTCTATTCGGCAGGCGCAAGGTATCAAACGCGAAATTCTCTCCCGCGTGTCGGCTCGAAAACCAAGACCGCCAGCAAGGACAACACCAGTAGAACGAGCGCGCCGAACGAAAGCGTCGGTGTCGCCGCCGTTGCTTGCGTTGCTTTGGTTGGTACGTAGGAAACTACCGCGCCTGCCTCGACAGCGGCGGCCGCAGCGAAACCGTTGCCGCTGACGACGGGACAGGTTGTTGCCGAGCAAATATAGAACATCGAATCCCCCCCTGCTGTCACATCGACCATACCGCCTGCATCGGTGAGCGGATTCATCAAACTCAGATAGAGAGCCGTCGAGTTCTCGGGAACGCTGCCACTGCCGTCTGGCGTAGCGCTGACGATGGCGAGCTGAGTCGGGCTACTAATGAATGCCGTGCTGAAATGATAAATCGTGCCGTTGCACGGCCACGGCGCGACAACGGTAATAACGACCGACGCAGCTTGTTTGGTATCCGCATCGTAAACGAACGTGCCGTAAGCCGTGCCATTCGTCGAACATGTGGGTGCACCCGGAGGGGGAGTACCCAACTGATTTGCCTCGATGGTGACCCCATTGAGCCGCCAATTCACCGGCGTGGCGTTCGCCACCGCCGCGAAGTACAACGCTAAAAGCGCGAGCAGAGTGCAATGCCATGTGTGACGCACGATGATCTCTCCTCGGATTACCGAGGCGATCCGGCTGGATCGAACCAAGTGATGGAATCACCGTCCCTGCGGCGTGTCAAGTTGGCGCAGGCGGCAAAATGCAATCGCGCAACGTACTGCACGTCACCGGCTTGCGCACGAACGCATCCATGCCGGCGCTGCGACACAGCGCTTCCTCGTCGCCGCGCGAGCGCGCGCTGATGCCGATCAGGCGCAGGCGCGGTCTGGCGTCCTTCGCCTCCCGCGCGCGGATCATGCGCGCAAGTGTCAAACCATCCACGCCCGGCAGGTCCAGATCGATCAGCGCCACGTCGTAACCGGCAGCGGCAAGCTCGCTCAACGCCGCCAGCCCGTGTTCGGCGCGGTGCACGGCATGGCCCTGGGTTTCGAGCAGGCCCGCGATCGTCGCGGCGACGGTCGCATCGTCCTCGACCAGAAGGATGCGGCGCGCCGCGGCGGCCTTCAGCGATGCAGCATTGTCCACATTTTTCGGCGGCGCGGACTCGTGCAACGGCAAGGCGACGCGAAACCGGCTGCCGCCACCCGCCGCGCTGTCCAGCTCCATCGTTCCACCCATGCGCGCGACCAGTTCGCGGCAGATCGCGAGCCCGAGGCCGCTGCCCGAGCGCCGCTGCGGGCTTGCGGCTTGCTCGAAGCGGCGGAACAACCGTTCGCGTTCGGCCGCGGCGATGCCCGGGCCGCTGTCGCTGACGGCGAAAGCGATGCCGGCAACGGTTCCGCGCGCAACGGAGACGGCGACGCCGCCGCGTTCGGTGAACTTGATCGCGTTGTTGACGAGGTTGAGCAGGATCTGTTCGATGCGCAAGACATCCCCGGTCAGCCAACGCGGTACATCGTCCGCGATCGACAGCGTCCATGCCAACCTCCGTTTGGCGGCCTGCGGCTGTGCGAGCGCCGCGACCTGATGCAGCAACGCGTGCAGATCGAACGGCGCGATTTCCAGTTGCAGCTTGCCGGCTTCGATGCGCGCCAGATCCAGCGAATCGTTGACCAGGCGCAGCAGGAGCCGGCCGGAATCCTGGATCGCCTGCGCGTAACCGTGCTGGGTTTGATCGAGCCGTGTGCGCAGCAGCAATTCAGCCATGCCCAGCACGCCGGTCATGGGCGTGCGGATCTCGTGTCCCATCGTCGCCAGAAAATCGGTTTTCGCCGCGCTCGCGCTCATGGCGAACGCGCGTTGCTGCTTGGCCAGCTCCCATGCGTGCCGGCGTTTCAGGCGCACGCGGTACGCACGGAACACAATCGCGATGGCAAATGCGATCACTGCCGCATACGTCGCATACGCCAGCGGCGTCGACCACGGCGGCGGCTCCACGCGCACACGCAGCGGCGCGGAAGGCGCGCTCCACGCGCTGCCGGCATCTGCGGCGCGCACGCGCAAGACATAATTACCCGGCGCCAGTTGCGCGTACTCACGCTCCCCGCGCGCGTTCCCGACAACCCAGTCCGGCTCGAATCCGTCCAGCTTCCATTGATAGCGTTGCGCGGACGGATCGGCGTAGACCAGGCTCCGCGCGGTCAGCCGCAAGTCGCGATCCTGCCAGCCCAGTGCGACGTCGCTCGTCCGCAACACGACGTCGTTGCCGTCGCGACGCACGACGATGCGGTCGATGCGTGGCGCCGGCGATGCGGCATTTTCCACAATGCGCGAAGGTATAAAACCGGCTATGCCCGCCAGCGTGCCGCCGAAAATCGCGCCGTCAGCGCGCTCGAGCAAGGGCGCGCGGTTGAATTCGGCGCTGGCCAGGCCATCGCCCGTGCCGAAGCGGCGTACGCGGTGCGTGGCCGGATCGAAGCGCCACAAACCGCGCGCGCTCGCCACCCACACGTGGCCCCGGCCATCCACCTGCATGCCGCCCGCGGTCAGGCCCGGCCAGCCGCCGCCGGCATCGATGCGATCCAGCGGCGTCAATGCGCCGGCGGCATAGCGGTAATGGGCCAGTGCGCCGACCGCGTGCAGCCACAGCGTGCCGTCGTCGGCGAAGGCGAAGGCCAACACACGGCGCGCCGGCGCGCCGGCCACGGCAGCGAATTTCAGTGTGACGGGATCGAGCCGGTCCAATCCGGACGCGCTCGCCGCCAACAGGGCACCATCGGGCGCGAAACCGATCTGGCCGATATCGCCGCTGCGCAGTCCATCGGCATTGTCGTAACGCGTGATCGCCATTGATGCCGCATCGATACGCGCGATGCCGCCGCCGTTGCTGCTCACCCAGACCGCGCCATCGGCCGCTTCGACGATCAGGTCCACGGTGCCGCGCGCCAGCGCGTCGCGGCGCCCGGCATTCACGGCAAGATCCGAAAAATGTCCACTTTTCCCACCGCGAGATTTCCGATCAAAGACGCGCAAGCCGTGCGCGTGACCGACCCAGATCCGACCGTCGCGGCCGGCCAGCACCGACCACAAGGCCGATTCCGGCGCCTGCCAGCGTCGTGCGAAGCGGTCGACCGTTCCGGACGACGGGTCGAGACGGTCGATACCACCGTCGAGATTCACCGCCCAGATGCCGCCCTGGGCATCGGCCGAGAGGCCTTCCACTCGATTCGCGCTCAAACTGAGCGGATCGAGCGGATTGTGGCGATACAGCGCAAAGCGCCGCCAGCCCGGGGACAGATACGCCACGCCGCCGTCGGTCGTGGCGAACCACAGCCCGCCGTCGCGATCGCGCAGCGCATCGAACACCTTCTTGCCCGGCAGGCTGCCAGCCATCGCCGCGTTTTCCGAATGGACATCCAGACGTCCATCCGTTCGGCGCTGCGCCAAGCCCTCGCGTGTGCCTATCCACAGCGCCCGGTCAGTTCCGGCAGCGAGCGCGTACACAACCTTGTCCGGGAGCCGTGCGTCTTCCAGTACGCGCGCCTTGAGATTCGCGCCGATCCGCAGCACGCCGCGGCGCGTACCGGCAAACATGCCGTCCGGGGTTTCCAGGAATACCGCGGCATTGATCCCGCCCGTGCCCGGCACGGCGGACAGGTCGACATGGCGAAAACGTCCGTCGACCCCACGCACGTCGATGCCGGTGTCCGTGCCGATCCACAGGTTTCCCGCCGCATCGCCACGCAACGCCAGCACGTTGTCGGAAATCACGCTGTCCGGATCGGCCTGGCTGTGGCGAAAGTGCACGAATGATTTCGTGGATTGGTCGAGCCGGTCCAGGCCCATCGCGTAGCCGCCGACCCATATCACCCCACCCGCGTCCTGCGCGATGGCCCAGACGTCGTCGCCGGAAAGGCTTGCCGGATTTTTCCCGTCGTGACGGAAATGCGCAAAGCCGTTGCGTTGCGCGTCGAGTACGTTCAACCCCGCGTCCTCGCCGCCGCACCACAGACGGTTTTCGCGGTCGACGAAGAGCGCAGTGACGTCCGCGCCGGACAGGCTCGCCGCATCGGTCGGGTCGTTGCGGTAGATGCGGAAATCCACACCGTCGTAGCGCGCCAGCCCGTCGGCGGTACCGATCCAGATGTAGCCGTCGCGGTCCTGGGCGATTTTCCACACTGTGCTCGACGGCAGGCC
>JAGWXP010000018.1 GCA_018969845.1 Lysobacteraceae bacterium
GCGATGGCTGCGCCCGGATGCATCCACGCATTCGCGCTGCTGGCAATGGATCCCGTCGCGCGCTGCCGAAGCCAATGCATTTTCGTCCACGAGCCCGCGCAGCAGGGACGCGAACCATTCTGCCGTCGATCCGTCCAGAAGCGTGCGCACACCCGAACTCGCGCACAACAGCACGCCCTGGTGAACCTCAAGGTGATTCAGTTGCTGCATGCGCCGGCTCCCATCCCGCGCGGGTACGCTGCTCAAGACCCAACGCCGCCCGAATCGCCGCATGCCACGGGCAAGTCTGCGCGCCTGGGACGGAAATGAAAATGTCGAGGTACCCGGCTTTCGTGCTGGGTCTATGATGCGCCCGGCCGTGCCGGTCGGGCAATCCGTTGCAGGGGCAGCAATGCCTGGTTACATCCCGTCCGCGAATATACGATCGGTGGGAGGGTAGGCGAATGCGTAGATCGCCCCGCCGCTGGGCGGCGACCGACCGGATTCGCTCGCGCCGACGACCAGCGTCTTGCCGTCGGTTGCCATGCTCACGCCGAACGCATCGGCTGTTTGCAACTGTTGGGCGACGAAAGTGCTGACCGGACTCCAGGCCGCACCGTTGTCATTATGGTAGGCGAACACCTGGCCGGCGTTGCCCGTATTTGGCGCTGCGACCAGCAGCATCCCATTCACCGAGGTAATCCCCTTGCCGAACAGGTTGTAGCCATAGATGCTGGAGGGGTTGGGACTGATGGTTCCCGTCTGCGCGGAAATACCGGTTGTGGCGCCAGCATAGGAAAACACTTGCCCCCACGGACCTTCCTTTCCCTGACTATTGCAGTTGACGTCTGCAGCGATGACATGGGTGTTGTCGATCACGATCGCATTGGGGAAATGATCGCCGGAGTAGGGGTACGTTGCGTTTAACACGGATTGTTCGATCCATGCGTTTGCGCTACGTACGAAGGTGTGCAGCGCACCGGCAGACACGCCGACACCGGGCACGCCCTCGTTGTCCGCACCGACCGCAAGCATACCGCCGGCGGCGGCCAGGCTCGACCCGAAAGCCATGTCCAGTTGCGGTGAAGTCGGCAGGATTTGCCCGATGTAGGAAGGCATCGATGTGGAGATGTCATAGGCTTCGACATCACCGATCTGATCGCCGGTAGAAGTCATGTAGCCCGGAAATCCGATGTAAAGCGTCTGGCGATCGATGGCCAGCGAGGTTCCGAAGCCGGTCTCGCCAGATTGAAAGGCGGTATTGCCGTTCAAGGTCTGTTGCAGCACCCACCCGTTTTGCAGCGCGTACACCGAGACGACGCCGGCGTTGGCCTGCAGCGCAGAGTTGTACGCATTCGGCGAGCCGACGAAAAGCAGACCGTTCGCCATCGCCAGCGAATCCTGACTGCCGGCACCGTCGGGCGGTGCGATTTCCTGCGCGAACGACCATGCTCCCGACTGCCGATGAAAAAGATAAACGCGCCCATCCCCGGCGGCGGCCGAAAGACGGCCGAACACCGCGATCCAGTCCCCGCTCACGGCCGGGGCCTGGTTGCCGAAGCCCACAACCGAGGCGTCCGGCGCTGTCAGACGTTGGCCGTACAGGTTTTGCGTGGCCAAGGTCGTTGCGGGAGAGAGCATCACCGCAAGGGCGAGTCCGATCATTGACGAGTGGGCGTTCGAGCGCGACATGGCAACCTCCGGATTACTCGCTGTCCCGATAGCGGTACGCGCCAATCTCGGGGCAGCGAAGAGCATCCTAGGCGCGCTTGCGCTCGCGCGTAATTCGTACGATTACCTAGTGGTTGTAAGTAACACTACGTATGGCCGCCGGCGCCGGGCAGAAAAGCGCGCCAGGGGTTCGCTTTCGGTCGCGCCGATCCGGGTGTCAAACGTGCGGGTCTTGCGCCAACAGGCGCATCCGCACCAGATCAGCCAGATTGGCCGCGGCCATTTTTTCCATGATGTGACCGCGGTGAATTTCGATGGTGCGATGGCTCGCGCCCAGCCGTTTCGCGATTTCCTTGGCGGTCATGCCGCTGACGACGAGCTCAAGCACTTCGTGTTCACGCGGGGTAAGCGTTTGCAGCCGAATGGCGGTGAGGTTGCGCTCTTGCGCGCGCGGCACGTCGTCGAGGCTGCGTTCGATGGCCTGCCGTACGCGCGTCAGCAGATGCTCGTTCTCGAAAGGCTTCTCGATGAAATCCACCGCCCCTTCGCGCATCGCGACCACCGCGATCGGGATGTCCGCGGCCGCCGTCAGAAAAATCACCGGAAGGGCCGAACGACGCTGCTTCAGGGAAGCCTGTACCTCCAGGCCGGACATGCCGGGCATATGCAGATCCAGGAGCAAGCAACCACGGCGGTTCACGTCCGCCGTCGCAAGAAATGCGGTTCCGGAGGCATACGCCTCGGTTTGCAATCCCGCCACGCGCAAAAGGCGCGCTATCGCCGAGCGAATGCCGGCATCGTCGTCTACGAGATAAACGACCGGGTCTGCTTGTCCAGGTCCCGGGTCGGCGGGTGTTCGCGATTGTCGCGCTCTTGGATCCATGGGCGGCCGAGCAACAGGATTGCGGTGGCGGAAAAAACGAAGCTGTAATCTAAACCTTTATCGGCGCGTTTTCACTCGCGCAACCGCAACGCGGCGTTTCTGCGCGTCGAATTACGTATTCTGTAAAGGATACTTGACAGAGCGTGCAGGCGTCGTTACAGTCGCGCCTGTCAAGTTGACTTGACATACCGGAAATGTGCAGCGATGGTCCGCCTGAGTCAGCGAGCGCATCAACGCCGCGTCATGATCGCAATGGCGATCTACGTGGCCCTGTTTTTATGGGTCTGGCCGCTGGCGCGTTCCACGGACGTGCTGGGACTCAAGACGGTTTATGCGCTCACGCCGGCGCCACCGGTCTTGTACGTGATCTGGCTGATGGCACGGCGCGTGCTCGCCGGCGACGAACTGGAACAGCGTACGCATCTGGTCGGTCTCGGTGTGGCCGCCGCTGCGGTTTCGATTTATGGGCTCGGCGCCGGTTTCCTGGCTGCAGCGCACGTGCTTGCGCCGGACTGGGCCGCCACCGCACTGGTCTGGATATTTCCGCTGCTGCTGCTCGTCTACGCCGCCGCCCGCGCCTATGCCGCGCGGCGCTACGGCGGCAGCGCCTGCGACGACGATGGGGCACCGCGCGCCATGCAATTTCTCTACATCGCCGTCATTTTCGCCGCAATCGCCGCCTACATCTATTGGCGCCATGGCGATGCGCAGGATACGGGACTCGCCGTCGGCATGGCGACCGGCATGCTCGTCGGCGCAGCGTTTTTCGCCATCCGCCAACGCCTGCGCCGCCGTTCGACGCAGGAATGAAGAACCGCGTACGCGAACGGCGCGAGCAACACGGCTGGTCGCAGGGCGAGCTGGCCGAAAAACTCGAGGTGTCGCGGCAAACCGTCAATGCTATCGAGACCGGTAAATACGACCCGAGCTTGCCGCTGGCATTTCGTATCGCCAAATTGTTTCGCCAATCCATCGAATCGATTTTCGAGCCAAAGATGTAGTGGCGAATGGCGCGAATGGTTCGATAAGCCAGATGGGTGATCAGAAGGACTGACGCATGAACAAACGAAACCTGTTGCGCATCGCCGTGGCGATCGCCGCTGCTGCCTATTTCGGCTGGCACACCTTGAAACAAAACGGCGGTGCATCGTTGCCAGCGCTGGCCGCGCCGATTCCGGCGGACGCCAAGGCGTTCACGCTCGGCACGCTGGCATTCAAGGCCTGCGAATTGGCGCAGAAGCATTCCGGCGCGACGACGAGCGCGTTCTGTGCGGCGGTTTCGGTGCCGGAACGTCGCGTCGGGAATCGGCACGCCGATCCGAATGGCCGCAACATCGACCTGCGCCTGGCGCTGATCAAGTCCGATGCCGTGACCGCCGATCGCGACATCGTGGTGTTTCTCGCCGGCGGTCCCGGCCAATCGGCGATCGACACCTGGCCGCAGATCGCACCCGCGTTCGCGCCGCTGTTACAGCATCATCACGTGTTGCTGCTCGACCAGCGCGGTACCGGCGGCTCGAATGCGCTCGAATGCAAGCCGGACGAGAACACCGACGGCGGCGATGCCGGGTTCGACGCCGCCAAGGTCAGGCAGCGCACACAAGAATGTCTTGCGCAGGTGATCAAGCACGCCGATCCACGTTTCTACACAACCACCGACGCCGTGGCGGATCTGGAGGCAGTGCGTCAGGCGCTCGGTGCGCCCGCATTCGACCTGGTCGGCGTGTCCTATGGCACGCGTCTGGCACAACAGTATGCAATGCGGCATGCGGACGGCGTGCGCAGCATCGTGCTCGACAGCGTGGCACCGAACACTATCGCTCTCGGTCAGGACTTTGCCGAAAATCTCGACAACGCGCTCAAGTTGCAGTTTGCCGAATGCGAAAAGGCGCCGGCATGCAAGGCGCAATTCGGCGATTCCTACGCGAGCCTGATGAAGCTGCGCGATGCATTACGCGACAAGCCGCAGGATTATGCTTTCCGCGATCCGGTCACGTTTACCGTGCAGAACAAACGTCTGGATGGTTTCACGCTCGCGGGCCTGGTGCGCATGTTCGCCTACACGCCGGAAACGGCGGCACTGTTGCCGCTGTCGATCAAGGAAGGTTTGCAGGGCGACTACACGCCGCTGGCCGGACAGAACCAGATCCTGACCGGCGACATGGCCGATCTCGCCGAGAACGCGATGCAGTTGTCGGTGATTTGCAGCGAGGACGCCGATCTGCTTGCACCGCAGCCGCAGGACGCCAACACCTTGCTCGGCAACAACCTGGTCGACGGCATCAAGGCGGCTTGCGCGGTGTGGCCGCACGCAACGCGTCCGGCGGATTTCCACTCGCCGCTGAAGACGGACAAGCCCGTGCTGATCCTGGAGGGCGCGTTCGATCCGGTCACGCCGCCGCGCTATGGTGAAGAAACTCTCAAGGGCCTGACCAATGCGCGACTGCTGATTGCGAAAGGTCAGGGTCACAACGTGATCGGCCGCGGCTGCATCCCGAAACTGGTCAACGAATTTATCGACAAGCTCGATCCGAAAACGCTGGACGCGAAGTGCGTCGAGCGGCTCGGGCCGACGCCGGCGTTCGTGAATTTCAATGGTTCATCGCCATAAGGATCAGCCCCATGATCGAAGTCAAGAACCTGCACAAGGCCTTTGGTAAAGGCGCCAAGCGCGTGGTCGCGGTGGATGGCGCCTCCTTCGTCGCGCGCGACGGCGAAATCACCGGTCTGCTCGGTCCGAACGGTGCCGGCAAGACCACCACATTGCGCTGTCTGTACACGCTGATGCAACCCGATTCCGGCCAGGTGCTGGTCGACGGCATCGATGCCGCCGCCGATCCGGTTGTGGTGCGCCGACGTCTGGGCGTGCTGCCCGATGCGCGCGGTCTGTACAAACGCCTGACCGCGCGCGAGAACATCGACTATTTCGCGCGCCTGCACGGCATCGAAACGCAGACCATGCACGCGCGCCGCGAAGCGCTGGCCGAGGCGCTGGAGATGCGCGACATCCTCGACCGTCGTACGGAAGGTTTTTCGCAAGGCCAGCGCGTCAAGACTGCGATCGCGCGCGCGCTGGTGCACGATCCGAAGAACGTGATCCTCGACGAGCCGACGAACGGGCTGGACGTGATGTCCACGCGCGCGATGCGCACGTTCCTGAAATCGATGAAGGCCGAAGGCCGCTGCGTGCTGTTCTCCAGCCACATCATGCAGGAGGTGGCGGCGTTGTGCGACCGCATCGTCGTGATTGCGCGCGGCCGCGTGGTCGCCGATGAGTCGCCGGATGCGTTGCGCGCGCAAACCGGCGAGGCGAATCTCGAAGACGCGTTCGTCAAATTGATCGGAACCGATGAAGGATTGGCCGCATGAACATTATCAATTTGGTTCATACGGGGGCCGTATGAACGCCGCACTCACCGTTTTTCTCAAGGAAGTCCGCGAAAACCTGCGCGACCGCCGCACCGTGATCAACACGCTCGTCACCGGTCCGCTGATGGCGCCGCTGATCTTCGTGCTGCTGATCAACACGCTGGTCACGCGCGAACTGAGCAAGGCCGAGGCGCCGCTGGCGCTGCCCGTCGCCGGCGCGCACTATGCGCCGAACCTGATCGCCGCGCTCAAGCAGGACAACGTGGACATCAAGCCGGCGCCGGCCGATCCGGAAGCAGCCGTGCGCAATCAGGACGCCGATGTGGTGCTGCGTATCGGTTCCGATTTCGCCAAGGCCTGGGACAAGGGCGAACCGGCGCAGGTGGAGATGATCTACGACGCCTCGCAGCAGGATGCGCGCGGGTCGACCGAACGCCTGCGCAAGTTGCTCGATGCCTATGACCAGCGTACCGGTGCATTGCGTCTGCTCGCACGCGGACTGTCGCCATCGATTCTCAAACCGCTCGCGGTGGCCGACCGCGACCAATCCACGCCGCAAAGCCGCTCCGGCATGATGTTCGCGATGCTGCCGTATTTCTTCATACTCGGCGGTTTCATCGGCGGCATGGCCCTGGCCATCGACACCACGGCCGGCGAGCGCGAGCGCCAGTCGCTGGAACCCCTACTCGCCAATCCGGTGCCGCGTTGGAAGATCCTCGCCGGCAAGCTGGGCGCGACCACCGCGTTTGCGATCACGACGGTGCTGCTGTCGATCCTCGCCTTTGCCATAGTCGGTCAATTTTTGCCGACCGAGAAAATCGGCATGACGCTCACCCTCGGTCCGCGCTTCGTCGCCGCGACGCTGTTCGTGATGTTGCCGCTTGCCGCGCTGCTCGGCAGTTTGCAGACCCTGGTCGCCGCCTTCGCGAAGAGTTATCGCGAGGCGCAGACATACCTATCGTTGCTCATGCTGGTGCCGATTGTGCCGACGCTGTTGTTGTCGGTGATCCCGGTGAAGACGCAACTATGGATGTACGCCGTGCCGTTGCTGGGGCAGCAGGTGACGATCACGCGTCTGATGCGCGGCGATCCGGTGCCGGATTCGGCGTTGGTGCTGTGCTTCGTCTGCACCGCGGTCGCGGCGCTTCTGGCCAGTCTCGTTACCGCGAGGATTTACCACAGCGAGAGGCTGGCGATATCCGCCTAGGGTCAGGCGTTTGCCCCCAGTGCACGCCGGTACTGGATCGCCTCGGTCAGATGCGCGGTGGCGACGCGCTCGCTGCCGTCCAGATCGGCGATAGTGCGCGCGACACGCAACACGCGGTGGTAGGCGCGCGCCGACAGGCCGAGTTTGTCCAGCGCGCGTTCGAGCAGGGCGCGATCGGAAGCCGTGAGTGCGCAATCGCGCGCCACTTCCCGATTCGACAGTTGCGCGTTCGCCTTGCCGGCGCGTGCCAATTGCCGGTCACGCGCGGCTGACACGCGCCCGCGCACGACGGCGCTGCTTTCGCCCGGCGGTGCGACTTCACTCAAATCCGCAAGCGCGACGCGCGGCACGGCAATCTGCAAGTCGATACGGTCCAGCAATGGCCCGGAAACGCGCGCGCGGTAGCGGCGCACCTGCTCGGGCGTGCAGGCGCAGCGCCCGCTCGGGTCGCCCGCATAGCCGCAGGGGCAGGGATTCATCGCCGCGACGAGTTGGAACGCGGCGGGAAACTCGGCCTGGCGCGCGGCGCGCGAGATGACGATGTGGCCGGATTCGAGCGGCTCGCGCAGCACCTCGAGCACGCGCCGGTCGAACTCCGGCAGTTCATCGAGGAACAACACACCGCGGTGCGCAAGCGAGATCTCGCCGGGACGCGGGATCGGACCGCCGCCGACGAGAGCAACGGCGGATGCGGTATGGTGCGGGGCGCGGAAGGGCCGCAGTTTCCACGTGTGGAAATCGATGCCGCAGCCGGCCACGGAACGGATCGCCGCGGCTTCCAGCGCCTCCGTCTCGGTCAGCGGCGGCAGGATGCCGGGTAGTCGACTCGCCAGCATGGTCTTGCCGGTTCCCGGAGGTCCGACAAACACCGCGTGATGATTTCCGGCGGCGGCGATTTCCAGCGCGCGCCGAGCATGCGGCTGCCCGCGCACGTCGGCGAGGTCGAGTACGTTCGCGACGGGCGCATCGCCGGCGACGAGGCCGGAGGCGACCGGCAATTGCGCCGCGCCGCGCAGAAATGCGCACACCTCGAGCAAGGATGTGGCGCCGTGCGCGGTGGCGCCGCCGGCCAACGCCGCTTCGGCACCGTTGTCGCGCGGCACGATCAGGGTGCGTCCGTGCTTGGCGGCCTTGATCGCCGCGGGCAGCACGCCGGTGACCGGGCGCAGCTCGCCGGACAGGGCGAGTTCGCCGAGGAATTCGTATTGCCCAAGATTTTCTTTTGGCAAATGCCCTTGCGCGGCGAGGATGCCGAGCGCGATCGGCAGATCAAAGCGCCCGCCATCCTTGGGCAAGTCGGCTGGCGCGAGGCTGACCGTCACGCGGCGCGCCGGATATTCGAGTTGCGCGTTCTGGATCGCCACGCGCACGCGGTCGCGCGCTTCCTTCACCGCAGCCTCAGGCAGGCCGACGATGTTGGTGCCGGGAAGCCCGCCCGACAAATGCACTTCCACGGTGACCGGCGGCGCCGATACGCCTTCCTGTGCGCGGCTGTGGACGATGGCGAGACTCATGTGAATCCTTCAGACAAAATCCGCCCTGCCGCGTGCACGGCATGTCCGGGCGGCGGGGGGAAATCTTAAGGAGTGCCGAGTTTGGCTTCGAGCTCGTCCACACGCGCTTCCAGCGCCTCGACTTTCTCGCGCGTGCGCAACAGCACGCCGCGCTGCACGTCGAATTCCTCGCGCGTGACCAGGTCGAGTTTGCGTAATCCGGCGCGCAGGGCGTCGCGGAAATTCGCGGCGAGATCCTCGTGCGCCGCGCGTGCGCCGTGCGGAACCAGATCGGCCAGGCGCCGGGCCAGATCGTCGATCGCGGTGGCATTGAACATGGCGGTGTTCCCTGAAAAGACAGTGAGGCCAGTGTAGCCAAACACGCGCCCCTGTGTTGTCGGCGGCGCACGCGGCTGCGCGTAGGAAATCGCCGACGCGCCGGGTATAGTGTGCGTCCGCGAAGCGACGGAGCAATCCATGAAAATGGTGATGGCCATCATCAAGCCGTTCAAGCTCGACGACGTGCGCGAGGCGCTGGCCGAGGCCGGCGTGCAGGGCATCACCGTGACCGAGGTCAAGGGCTTCGGCCGGCAGAAGGGCCATACCGAACTTTATCGCGGCGCCGAATACGTGGTCGATTTCCTGCCCAAGCTCAAGCTCGAAATCGCCGTGCCGGACAATCTCGTCGAGCGCGTGATCGAGGCGATCACGAAGTCCGCCAACAGCGGCAAGATCGGCGACGGCAAGATTTTCGTCTACGCGCTGGATCAGGTGATCCGCATCCGCACGGGCGAAACCGATGCGGATGCGCTGTGACGTTCACTTCGGCGGATCGGGTTTCCAGAAATCCCGCACGATGATGGCGTGCAGCGCGGCGGTGAATTGGCGCGCGTCGGCGAGTTTGAGGTGCGACCATTCCGGCGGATCGAAGCCGCGCAGTTCCGGATAGTCCTCGAAATGAATGCCCGGCGCGCCGGTCTTGGCGAGCAGCACGTCCCAGGTCCTGGCGCGCGGAAACACGCGATTGTCGAACGCCAGATACGGCCCGGCATCGGGTGGCCGCACGAACAACACCTGGACGCCGCGGGCGCGCAGTTTCGCCGTTGCGTCGACCGCACGCTGGATTTGCCTGTCGATCACTTTTGCCGCCTTTTCCGCCGTGTCCATGTCCGGCGGCGGCGGGCCGTTGAGATGTTGCGTCCAGATGCTGCGCGCCAGATCGCGATACTGCACATCGGTGACCACTTTGTCCCACAGATGCGTGTTGCGATCGGACGCGCTGACGCTGAGTTTGCGCACATCGAGCCGGTCCGGCGCATCCGGGCGCGCGGGCCAGTCCTGGCGCTTGAGCACCTTGGCCAGCGCGAAATCCTCGTCGAAGAACGCAAACCAGGGTTCGATCAGCGTGCGCGACAGCCAGTTGCCGACACGCTGCGAGGGCGTCTCCTTCAGATAGTATTTCAACGCCGCGCCGCGATAGGCGAAGCCGCTGAAGAACAGGTCCGGCGCCACGCCAACCAGCAGGCGGCCGGTGAATTTCGGATCGGCAGCCAGATTCTCCATCGTCAGCAGCGGGGTGGTACCTTGCAGGGCGAGCTGGATAGGCCGCTCGCCGTCGAGGGCTTGCCACACGTCCAGTTGCAGGTCGAACAACACGCGCGAGGAGCCGATGAACACGGTGGCATTGCCTTCGCCGTTGTCGATGCGCCGGCGTTGTTGCGCCCATTCGGCGTTGCTGTTGTAGTAATCCGGCGTCGCGCCCCAGGCGCGCCAGTACCACTCCCAACCACCGAGCAGTAGTGCGAACAGCACGCACGCACCGAGCAGGATGCGTCCCCACGGCTGCGCCGGCACCTCGCGCAGCGGCACCGGTTGCGCCACACCGGGACGGTCGGCCGCAGTGACGCGCGCGTAATCGCCGCGCCGCAGGTAACGCGCCTGATCTTCGGGTGTCACTTCGCTGCGACGCATGTCCATGGCTTAGAACTGAAAGTAGATGAAGGCCGCGCCGGAACCTTGCGCGGCGACAATGGCAAAGGCCAGCACTGCCCACACGGCGGAAATGGCGGCAGGATGCGCACGCGCGATCACCGACTCGAGCGTACGCGCGCGCATGAACCAGTGCGCCAGCACCAGACCGCCGACGATGACGGCGACGCTGAGCAGGTAAAACGTCGACAAAATCGGCTTGGCCGCCGCGTTCGCGCCGAACATGCCGCCGAGCACGGTCCACGCCATGCCGAAGGTCTTGGCGCGGAAAAACACCCAGGTGATGTTGACCAGCGCATAGGTGAGCAGGCCCAGCGCGACGAGCGCGAGCGTGCCGGGTTGGTAGCCGGCAAAGCGCCGGCGCAGGAAACGTTCGACGGCGAGATACACGCCATGCAATCCGCCCCAGACGACGAAGGTCCAGCTCGCGCCATGCCAGAGTCCGCCGAGCAGCATCGTCGTCATCAGCGCGGCCATGGTGCGGCGTTCGCCGTGGCGGTTGCCGCCGAGCGGGATGTACAGATAATCGCGCAGCCACGCCGACAGGGTGATGTGCCAGCGCCGCCAGAAATCGGAAAACCCGACCGCGGCGTACGGAAAGCGGAAATTGTCCGGCATCGCGAAGCCCAGACACATCGCCGCGCCGATCGCGGTGGTGGAATAACCGGCGAAGTCGCAGAAGATCTGCCCGCTGAAAGCCAGCGTCGCCGCCCAGGCATCCAGCGCGCCGGGAAGCGCGTGCGCGTCGTAGATCTTTTCAGCCACCGGCGCGAGAAACCCATCGGCGAGCACGACCTTGTTGAACAGGCCCAGCGTCATCAGGGCGAGGCCGAAGCGCAACTGGTCGGCGTTCGCGCGGCGCGGCTGCTCGAACTGCGGTACCAGTTCGGTCGGGCGCATGATCGGTCCGGCGACCAGGTGCGGGAAGAAGGTGACGAACAACGCGTAGTCGAGGAAATTCTCCGCCGGTTCCGCGCGGCGCAGGTAGACGTCGAGCGTGTATGCCAGGGTCGCGAAAGTGTAGAACGAGATGCCGACCGGCAGCACGATGTCGTGTGGCGCCGGCTGGTAGGCCACACCGACCGCGTGCAGCAGCGTTGCGAAGTTGTCGAGCAAGAACTGGCCGTACTTGAAGTAGCCGAGCATGCCGAGGTTGGCGATCACCGACAGCAGCATCCAGGCGTGCCGGGCCGGTTCGCGCTTCGCCTTCACCAGTCCCTGCGCCGCGTACCAGTCCACCACCGTGGACACCCACAGCAGGATCACGAACGGCGGATTCCACGCCGCGTAGAAGAGGTAGCTGGCGATCAGCAGGTTGAACTTGCGCACGCTCCAGCGCAGCGGCAGGTTGTGCACAACCAGCACGAGCGCAAAGAACGCCACGAATGTGAGCGAGTTGAAAACCATTCCCCGGCCTCCCCCGAGAAAGGTCAACGCGGGCATCATACAGGTTATCGGGCGCGTCGCCACGGGCGGCGGGGAGGCGGCTGGTAGAATGGATGTCCGCCCGCCATCTCCCGGCTCCGTCATGTCCGTCCCTGCCGCCAAGATCGACTTCGACTACACCCTCGAGCACAAGTACACGCGCGAACGCGGCCGGGTCTACCTGTCCGGCGTGCAGGCGCTGGTGCGGCTGCCGCTGATGCAGCAGATGCGCGATCGCGCAGCGGGATTGAGCACGGCCGGATTCATCTCCGGCTATCGCGGTTCGCCCTTGGGTGGTTTCGATCTGGAGTTGTGGAAGGCGAAGAAACACCTGAAGGCGTCCAACGTCGAATTCACACCGGGACTCAACGAGGACCTCGGCGCCACGATGGTCTGGGGCACGCAGCAGGCCAATCTTTTCCCCGGCGCCAGGTACGACGGCGTATTTTCGATGTGGTACGGCAAGGGCCCCGGGGTTGATCGTTGCGGCGACGTGTTCAAGCACGGCAATGCGGCGGGCACGTCGAAAAACGGCGGCGTGCTCGCGCTCGCCGCAGACGACCATGCGTGCCGCTCGTCCACCTTGCCGCACGGCTCGGAACTGGAATTCGTCAGCGCGATGATGCCGATACTCAATCCTGCCGGCGTACAGGATATTCTGGACATGGGCCTGCTCGGCTGGGCGATGAGCCGTTTCACGGGGCGCTGGGTCGGCTTCAAGACGATCGCCGAGACGGTCGAGTCCTCGGCCAGCGTGAACGTCAATCCGCATCAGTTGGACATCGTGATCCCGACCGATTTCGAGATGCCTCCGAACGGGCTCAACATCCGCTGGCCCGATCCGCCGCTGGATCAGGAAATGCGTCTGCACCAGTACGCGGTGAAAGCCGCATGTGCGTTCGCACGCGCGAACAAGCTCGACCGCGTGGTGCTCGATTCGCCGCAAGCGCGGCTCGGCATCGTCACCACCGGCAAGAGTTATCTCGATGTCTTGCAGGCGCTGGAATACCTCGGCATCAACGCGCGTGACGCGCGCGAGATCGGCATTCGCGTGTACAAGGTCGGCATGACCTGGCCGCTGGAGCCGATCGGCATCCGCGAGTTCGCGCGCGGTCTCGAAGACATCATCGTGGTCGAGGAGAAGCGCTCCTTCCTCGAATCGCAGATGAAGGAATACATGTTCAATTGGCCCGATACTGGTCAAGGCGGGCGTCCGCACATCGTCGGCAAGTGCGACGAGGATGGCAACTGGATCCTGCCCTCGACCGGTGAATTGACGCCGGCGATGATTGCACTGGTCGTCGCCAAGCGCCTGTCGCGCTTCTTCAGCAGCGAGGCGATGACCGCGCGCGTGGCCTGGATAGCCGCGAAGGAACACGAGCTGACGCTACCGCGAGCGAATTTTCCGCGCGTGCCGCATTACTGCTCCGGCTGCCCGCACAACACCTCGACCAATGTGCCGGAAGATTCGCGCGCGCTCGGCGGCATCGGCTGCCATTACATGGTGACGTGGATGGATCGGCGCACCGACACGTTCACGCAGATGGGCGGCGAGGGTGCGACCTGGTGCGGGCAGGCACCGTTCACGAATACGAAACACGTCTTCCAGAATCTGGGTGACGGCACGTATTTCCATTCCGGTTCGCTCGCGATAAGGCAGGCGGTCGCGGCCGGCGTCAACATCACCTACAAGATTCTGTACAACGATGCGGTGGCGATGACCGGCGGCCAGCCAGTGGACGGCAAGCTGTCCGTGCCGGCCATCGCGCACCAGGTGCGCAGCGAGGGCGTTGCGACCATCGTCGTGATGAGCGACGACATCGAGAAATGGTCGGATGCGGCCATCTTCCCGGCCGATGTCGAATTCATCCATCGCGATGAACTCGATGCCGTGCAGAAACGCCTGCGCGAAGTCGAAGGCGTCTCCGTGCTGATCTACGACCAGACCTGCGCCACCGAAAAACGCCGCCGCCGCAAGCGCGGCAAGTTGGAAGATCCGAACAAGCGCGTGTTCATCAACTCGCTGGTCTGCGAGGGCTGCGGCGACTGCGGCAAGGAATCGTTTTGTGTCTCGGTGTTGCCGAAGGAAACCGAGTACGGACGCAAGCGCGAGATCGACCAGTCCGGTTGCAACAAGGATTTCTCCTGCGTGAAGGGCTTCTGCCCGAGCTTTGTTACCGTCCACGGCGGCGGGTTGAAGAAACGCAAGCCCGGTGGCAGCAAAGTGGATTTCTCCACAATTCCGCAACCGCAATTCGCGAGTGATTTGTCCAAGCCCTGGAATATCCTCGTCACCGGCATCGGCGGCACCGGCGTCGTCACCATCGGCGCGCTGATCGGTATGGCGGCGCACCTGGAAGGCAAGGGCGGCACCGTGCTCGACCAGACCGGCCTCGCGCAAAAAGGCGGCGCGGTGACCTGCCATCTGCGCATCGCGAAATCGCCGGCGGATATTCACGCCGTGCGCATCGCCGCCGGCGAGGCCGATGCCGTGCTCGGCTGCGACATGGTCGTGGTCAACGATTACTGGTCGCTGTCGAAGATTCGCGCCGGGCGCTCGCGCGTGGTGCTCAATTCGTACGAAGCGATGCCGGGCAGTTTCACGATGAAACCCGATATGCAGTTTCCGGCCCACGGCATCATTGATGCGGTCAGGACCGCGCTCGGTGGACAGATGCCGGAAATTGTCGATGCCACCGATCTGGCGGTGAAATTGCTCGGCGATTCGATCGGCGCCAATCTTTTCATGCTCGGCTACGCTTGGCAGAAAGGCTGGGTGCCGTTGTCGCTCGAAGCGTTGATGCGCGCGGTGGAACTCAACGGCGCCGCGGTGGAAATGAACAAGACCGCATTCAACTGGGGCCGCATGGCCGCCCACGATATCGCACGCGTGCGCGATGCTGCCGGCGGCACGACGCAGAAGGATGCTGACACAATCATGCCGCTGGACGATTCGCGTCTGAGCACTACGCTCGACGAATGCATCGCCCGCCGCATCGCCTTTCTCACCGATTACCAGAACGCGGCGTATGCGACAAAGTATAAAAATCTTGCCGATACGGTTCGCGCCATAGAGCAGGCAAAGGTTCCGGGTTCGACCGCATTGACCGAAGCCGTGGCGCGCTATGCGTTCAAGCTGATGGCTTACAAGGACGAATACGAAGTCGCGCGCCTGTACACCGCGGGCGATTTCGAAAAGCGCATCCGTGAACAGTTCGACGGCGATTTCAGATTGCATTTCCACCTGGCGCCGCCGCTGCTCGCGCGTCGCGATTCGGCAGGCAAACTGCGCAAGGGCGAATACGGGTCGTGGGTGTTCGGCGCGTTAAAGTTATTGGCAAAACTGCGCGGACTGCGCGGCAGCGCGTTCGATATTTTCGGCTACACGGCCGAGCGCAAGCATGAGCGCGCGCTGATCGGCGAATACTTCACCACCGTCGATGAGCTGCTGGCGAAACTGGATCGCGACAATCTCGGATTGGCAGTTGATATCGCCAGCGTGCCCGAACACATCCGCGGCTACGGCCACATCAAGCACGCGCATCTGGACCAGGCGCGGACGCGTCGTGAGCAGTTGCTCGCCGCTTGGCGCAATCCTCAGGGCGCGCGGGTTGCGGCATAAGTGCGATGCGCTTTCCGGCAAGCTTCGATGCATCCTCGGGCGAAGCATCCGACGTAACGGAAGGCACGGGCGCGGCTGCGCTGCTATCCCGGTTCGACGACCACCCTTCCGGTACGGGCATCGCGATGTCACGCCATGCGTTCACGCCGCGCATGCTGCCCTGCCCGTGCGGGAGCGGTAAGCGTTTCAAGCGTTGCTGCGGATTGCTCAAGCGTGCGTATCGCGACACCGGCGGCAGTTTCGAGACTTCTGCGGACGCGCAGATTCGGCGGCTCAACAGCGCCATTGAGCATATGCGACGCGGCGAGGGGTCGAGGGCGGGGGCGGTGTTGAGGCCGCTGCGTGCCGACGCGGTGGCCGCGAGCGAGATTGCGCTGGTCGCCGGCGAGATTTGCGTCGATCTGCATCTGTTGACCGAGGCCACGGCGTTTCTGGACCGTGCCCTTGTGCTGGATCCGGAAAATCCGCAGATTCGAATC
This sequence comes from Lysobacteraceae bacterium, assembly GCA_018969845.1. Lineage (GTDB taxonomy): Bacteria > Pseudomonadota > Gammaproteobacteria > Xanthomonadales > Rhodanobacteraceae > Rudaea. Next base: position 16,118 of record JAGWXP010000018.1, read on the forward strand.
GCGCGTGGGGAGTGCCACCGGCTCGTCGGGCGAACGCAAGCGTGGCGCAGTGCAGCCGACGGATTGCGCGAACAACTCGAGCGTCTGCAACGGCGTGCGCTGGTGCGGCAGCGGCCGCCCGGTTCCAGCAATCATGTGCATATCGTGTGCAAGCTCGACACGATCGGCGGCACGGAGCGGCGCGCATTGAATCTCTACCGCTGCCTGTCGTGCCATGTGCCGGTCACGCTGTGGTCCATCGTACCGGCCTCCGTGGCGACCGCAGCCGAGGCGCCGGTGCGGCTGATCAGCGCCGACGCCGTTCCCGATGGCGGCACGCTGGCGTTGATCGGAACCTACTTCGAATGCGCCGGCTGGCTGGAGTCCTCGGCGTTCGACCGCGTCGCGATCTGCCACAACCTCGCCGAACAGCACGCCAATCTGGGACGATTACTGGCGCGCCTGGAATCCAACGGCTCGCGACCGCGCGTCGATCTGGTCTTTCCATCGCGCTTTTTCCACGCCCTGATCGACTTGCCCGGCACGGTCGAGTATTCGCCGGTCGATACGGAAGCGTTTCGTCCGCGTCGCCCGCGGCCGGATTCGCACCGGCGTTTGTGCGTGGGCCGGCACGGGCGCGCCTATCCCTACAAGTTCCACCCCAACGACCCGGCGTTTTTCCGCGGTCTGCTCGCGCGCGGATACAGCGTGCGCATTCTTGGCGGCGGCATCATCGCCGCGGCTTTCGACGGTGAAGTGCGGATACCGGATCTGCTCGACGTCGGCACGCTCGGCGCGGCGGAATTTCTCGAGACCCTGGACGTGTTCGTTTACCGCAAGCACCCGCAATGGATCGAAACCGGCGGCACCGTGATTCTCGAGGCGATGGCGATGGCGTTGCCGGTCGTCGTTTTCGCCGAAGGCTGTGGTTACGCTGAACTCGTGATCGATGGCGTCAACGGTTTCCGGGTACACGATGAAGCGCAGGCCGATGCCTGCATTGACCGACTGCGCGACGATTCCGCCTTGCGCGCGCGCGTCGGCGCCGCCGCCCGTGCGAGCATCGTGGATCTGATGCGGCGCCAGGAAGCGGATTGCGTGCGCTTCTACCGGAATTCCGATGCGATGTAATGCCTGCGGCGCGCGGCTTCAGCGCAGTTCGAACAGTTTCATCGCGTCCGCGCGCAGTTCCTTCTGACTGTCCGGCCGCGCGTAGAACATGTGGCCGCCTGCATATTCCCTGACCTGCACACGGTCGCCCATCGCCGGCATCTGGTCGACGATCAGCACCGAGGCCATGAACGGGCACGACAAGTCGTCCCAGCCGTGCGCGATCAGCACGCGCAAGCCGGGATCGTTCGCCACCGCTTCGCGCAACTGCTTCACCGAGCCCTGCTGCGCATCGTTGTCCTCGTGCCACATCCGGTTCACCGCGTAGCTGAGCGCGTTGTAGCGCGCGTCGATCTTCCAGCCGACGACGCGGGTGACGAAATCGACCATCGCCGTGGTGGTCGGCGCGATGATGCCGTTGAGGATGGGATCGCCGGTCATCTGGTGCGGTGCGAACGGAAACGGATCCCAGGCGGTGACATTGGAATCGTAGCGGCTGCCGAGCTTGCCTTCGGCGCGGTAGATCTCGCGCAAGTACGCCTGGGTCTCGATGCGGCCGCCGGAGCGCTTGACGAACACGGGATCCAGGCCCGTGAGTTCCGTGACCTTGGCGATCATCGCGTTGGTCGCGGCAGGGTTGCTGCGGCCCTGCATCAGGGTTTGCGCGTACGTTGTGCGCGTGTAGTCGATGATCGGCGCCATCGCCGCGGCGCTGAGCTTGTGCTGGCGTTCGAGATTGGCCGCGGCGATCGAGGGCAGGGTCAGCATCCACGGCAGCGGCGAGACATTGCCGTCGGCGGAGGCGGCAGGATCGAGATACGGCGAGAGAAGTACCACGCCGTTCATCGCCACGCCGAGCTGGGTTTGCAGATACTCGGTGATGCGCGGGCCGCGGAAACCGCCGTAACTTTCGCCGACCAGATACTTGCGCGATTGCAGGCGGTCGTTCTTCACCAGCCAGTCGTAGATGATGCGCGACAGATAATGGATGTCGCTGTTGGTGCTGTAGAAATCCGTCGTGGTCTGCTTGTCGTCCACGAGAGAGCGGCTGAAGCCGGTGCCGACCGGATCAATGAAGACGAGGTCGGTGAAACCCAGCCAAGTGCCGGGATTGTCGTGCAGCACGGCCGGATCGGAAGGGTTGTCGCCTTCCTCGCCGAAGCGCACTTTCTTCGGGCCGATCGCGCCGAAGTTCAGGTACACCGACGAAGCGCCGGGGCCGCCATTGAGCGCGAACGTGACCGGGCGATCCTTGCCGTCCATCGTGTAGGCCGTGAACACGACTTCGGCGATCTTCTTGCCCTTGTCGTCGCGCACCGGCAACGAGCCGACCGTGGCGGTGTAGGCCAGCGTGCGCCCGCCAACCGTGACGGATTGCGCGACATGCGCATCCTTCGGCAACGGCGGCAACTGGAAATCGGATTTCTCACCCACAACGGCCTGTGCGGCCGGCTTGTGCACATCGGCGGCGAGAGTGACGGTTGCCGGCACGATGAGCGCGAGCACGGTGGAAAGCAGAAGCGTGCGCATGGCGGTGTCCTGTGTGGAAAGCCCGCGTACTCTAGCAGCGCCGCCGCCGCGCACCTGTGCCCAAAGGCATGGGCGGGCGATGCGAGGCGGATTGCAAAAATCCCGTGCTTCGGGCTTTATGCGCGCATGTTGAACGTGATCTGGCTCGGCTTCTTCGTCGCGGCGATGCTGGCGGGCCTCGCGCAATGGCTGATCGGCGGCCATCCGCAGGTCTTCGCCGCGATGGTCGACAGCCTGTTCGAGATGGCCAAGCTGTCGGTCGACGTGATGATTCTGCTGTTCGGTACGCTGGCGCTGTGGCTGGGATTCCTGCGCATCGCCGAGCGCGCCGGATTAGTGGAGAAACTCGCACGCTTCCTCGGCCCGCTGTTCGCGCGCTTGATGCCCGAAGTCCCGCGCGGGCATCCGGCGATTGGCCTGATCACGCTCAATTTCGCCGCGAACATGCTCGGCATGGACAACGCCGCCACGCCGATCGGCCTGCGCGCGATGCGCGAGCTGCAAACGCTCAACCCGAGCGCCGACACGGCGAGCAATGCGCAGGTCCTGTTTCTGGTGCTGCATTCCTCGTCGCTGGTGTTGCTGCCGGTGACGATCTTCATGTACCGCGTGCAGCAGGGGGCGCACGATCCCACGCTCGTGTTCCTGCCGATCCTGCTTGCGACCTGCGCCTCCGCGTCGGCCGGATTGCTCAGCGTCGCCTTCGTGCAGAAACTGAAATTGTGGAATCCGGTCGTGCTCGCGTATCTCGGCGGCTTCGCCGTGCTGTTCGCGGCCTTCGTCGCCATGCTCGCCGCGATGACGCCGGCAGCACTCGCCGCGTTCTCGTCCCTGCTCGGGAACCTGGCGATGCTCGGGATAATCGTGTTGTTCCTGATCGCCGGCGCATGCAAGAAAGTGCCGTTGTACGAGTGTTTCGTTGACGGCGCCAAGCAGGGCTTCGACGTGGCGAAAGACATCCTGCCCTATCTCGTCGCCATGCTCTGCGCGATCGGCGTGTTGCGCGCATCCGGCGCGCTGGATTTCGCGCTCGGTGGCATCCGCTGGCTGGCGGAGTCCGCGCATCTGGACACGCGCTTCGTCGATGCCCTGCCGACCGCGCTGGTCAAACCGTTCTCGGGCAGTGCCGCGCGCGCGATGCTGATCGAGACGATGCAAACCAAAGGCGTCGACAGCTTCCCCGCGCTCGCGGCCGCGACCGTGCAGGGCAGTACCGAGACCACGTTCTATGTCATCGCCGTTTACTACGGCGCCGTCGGCATCCGCCGCATCCGCCACACCCTCGGCTGTGCACTGATCGCCGACGTCGCCGGTATCGTCACGTCGATAGCGGTGTGCTACTGGTTCTTTGGCTAAGCCCGCATCGTCCCCAGCAACCGCCCCGGCAACGAGCGAATGCGGTTGAGCAGGGCGGCGGGCAGGCGCAGTGCCGAAGTGGCGCTTGCGGCGTTCGGTGCGGCGGCGACGTAACGCCGTGCGGCCTGCGGGTTCTGCTTGAGCTGCCAGTAGCGGCCGATCGCCGAATCCACGCTCAGCCGGCAGGTGCCCATGCGCACCGGTTTGAGCAGCAGGCGGTAGACCTGGCCTTCGTTGATCAGTTCGATCGCCGTGGAGGCGTTCGCGCGCTCGGTCACGACCACGGTGGCGATATGCGGATGGTGAAGTTTCAGCGCCTTGAGCAGGCCGGTGAGGTCATTGCGCCCGGCCTCGGTTTCGGAGATCACCACGCCGGTTTCGTTCTGCTCCATGATTTGCAGCGCACGTTCGGCGTTGTTGGCGAAATTCACCTTGTAGTAGGGCTGCAGGATTTCGCGCAGGCGCTGCTGCACGGCGGTATCGTCCTCGATCACCAGCACGCCGACCTGGGTGCGCGCACGATCGTGTTCGGCCTGCGGCAGCACGTCGCGTGCGATCACCGGTGCCTCGCGTGCGATCTGGCCGGCGCCGGCGACGAGGTCGCGCAGCTCGGTGTTGTTCCACGGTTTGTTGACGAAGCGGAACACCTCGCCTTCGTTGACCGAACCGAGCACCGCCTTCAGGTCGGAATAGCCGGTGAGCAGGATGCGCAGCGCGCGCGGATGCGTTTCCTTGATCTCTCGCAGCACGTCCACGCCGGCTTTTTCCGGCATGCGCTGATCGCAGATGACCACATCCACGTCGTGCTGTTTGGCCAGCGCCGCCGCTTCCAGCGGATTGGTGGTCGAAAACGCGGTGTGCTCGCGCAGCAGCGCCTTCAACGCGCGCAGGATACGCGACTCGTCGTCGATCATCAGGATGCGCAGGGCGGTAGCGGGTGCGTCGGTCATGGATATCAGGCAGGTTCGGCGGCGGCGGTGCCATTGCCGTTCACCGGCAGGCTAACCGTGAACGTGGTGCCTTTCCTTGGCGTCGTTCGCACTTTGATGGTGCCGCCATGGCCCTTGACGATCTTGTGCACGATGGACAGGCCCAGGCCGGTGCCTTCGCCGACCGGCTTGGTGGTGAAGAACGGATCGAAGATCTTCGGCAGCACGTCGTCGGGAATGCCGCAGCCGGTGTCGGTGAAGTCCATCTGCACCTGACCGGCCTCGGCCTTGCTGGCTATGGTCAGGGTGCCATCGCCGTCGATGGCCTGCGCGGCGTTCGTGATCAGGTTCAGGAACACCTGGTTCATCTGCGACGGCATGCAGCGCACCTTGGGCAGCGGCTGCAGGTGCCTGACCACTTTCACGCGGTCGCGCAGCTGATGCTGGGCGATCATCAGGGCGCTTTCGATGCCCTCGTTGAGGTCCATCGTGTCCATGCCGTCGCGATCCACGCGCGAGAAGCCCTTCAGATTCAGCACCAGCGACGACAACTGGGTGAGCCCTTCGCTGGCATCGCCGAGCAATTCCTTGGCGTCCTTGAGCAGCGGACTTTTTTCCACCGCCGCGCGTGCCTCGAACAGCTTGCGCCGCGCTTCCTCGACGTGCTTGACCAGCTTGTCGAGGCTGGCCTTGTCGGCGTTGAAAATCAGATCGACGGGTTGCAGGCAGATCTGCACGGCGGCGTCGTACTGCCTGACCAGCTTGCGGTAATCGTCGAGCAGGTCGCCGACGACTTCGACATTGCTCTTGACGAAGCCGAGCGGCGTGTTGATCTCGTGCGCCACGCCCGCGACCATCTGGCCGAGCGAGGCGAGCTTGGTCGTGTGGATCACCTGCGACTGGCTGGCCTGCAGGCGCTTGAGTTCTTCTTCGGACTCGGCGCTGCCGGCACGCAGAACGAGCATCTGCCGGCGCGTGCGCATGAGCTCGTAGCCGAGCCCGGCGCAAGCCGCAAGCAGGACAAGCACAACGATGAGCAGCATGAGGGCTTCCTCGTTCAGCGGGCAAAGTATACACAGTCCACCGATCCGCTACTTCCAGCACATGACGGACGCCTTCGCGGCAGTGACGCTGTTCACGTTCCGGCAACCTCGAGGTGGCGGTTATGCGATCGTGGATGGTTTTGGCTTTGCTTGCCCTGGCGTTCTTGCTCGGCGCCTTCTCCGCTCAGGCTGCTGCACCGACGGCACGCGACCTGCCACCCGGCTTGCAGATCCCCGCCGCAGCGCGGCCGGGGCCGAATTTCGATGTGGATCGGGCCACCGAGGCCTATCTGAATCTGCTCTCACCCGAGCAACGCGCCCAATCCGACGCCTATTTCGAAGGCGGCTACTGGTTGCAGTTGTGGGGTTTCGTCTACGGCCTGGGTGTCGCCGCATTGCTGCTATGGGGCGGTATCTCGCGGTGGCTGCGCGATCTGTCCCGTCGTCTGAGCAAGCGCCCATGGCTGCATACCTGGATTTACGCCGTGCTGTTCGTGTTCGTGTACTTTGCCCTTTCGCTGCCATGGTCGGTATACACCGATTTCATCCGCGAGCATCAGTACGGGCTGGCAACGCAGGACTTCGCCGGCTGGTTCGGCGACGCGCTCAAATCGCTCATGGTCAGCGCGATCGTGTTGCCGTTGGTATTGGTTGTCGTCTACGCGGCCGTGCGCCGCGCCGGCGCGCGCTGGTGGATCTGGGCCAGCGGCATTGCATTTGTCTTTACCCTGTTCGCGATCATGCTGGCGCCGGTGTATGTGGAACCGCTGTTCAATACCTACAAGCCGCTGCGTGCCGGACCCGTGCGCGAAGCGGTACTGTCGATGGCGCGCGCGAACGGCATTCCCACCGATCACGTCGTCGAGTTCGATGCTTCGCGCCAGACCACGCGCATCAGTGCGAACGTCGCCGGTTTCGCCGGCACCACGCGCGT
>JAGWXP010000019.1 GCA_018969845.1 Lysobacteraceae bacterium
ACGCGGCGTGGATGCCGCCGGCCTTGATCGCGACGGAAGCGCCCAGCGCCTTCACGGTCACGCCGGCGTCATGCGCTTGCTGAAAGTCGCCGCGATGGAAGGCGCGCCAGGCATCCTGCAATTGCGCGGCGATCTTGCCTGCGTCCTTGCCGAGCTTGGCATTGGCCTTGAGCAGTCTGGCGACGTGCTTTTCGTCCGGGAAAGGTTCCTGGTCGCCCGCGTGCAGGGTCTTCCACGCCTTGGCCAGCTTGTCGCCGGCGTACTCGTAAGTCTTGTCCGCATGCGGAAACGGCGCCCAGGTCGATTTGGCCATGTATTTCTCCACGTTGTTGCAAGCGTCGCGCAAGTGTAAGCAGATCACAAATATAATGCTGTCATCCCGGCATGGATTGCCGGGATCCAGACTGCAAGGATGCCGTTGCTGCTACGCGCGCATTGGAAATCTGCTGCCTTCCCTGGCAACTGGATTCCGGCAGTCCCTGCCGGAATGACTCGTGAAACCGTAAACTGCACGGATGAAAATCTCGACCCCGAAAGAACGCGCCGCCGCGTTGCGCGCGCAGCTCGACGAGGCCAATTACCGCTACCACGTCCTCGACGAACCGAATATTCCTGACGCCGAGTACGACGCGCGCATGCGCGAACTCGAAGCGATTGAGGCCGCGCATCCGGATTTGCGTACCCCCGATTCGCCGACCCAGCGCGTGGGCGCCGCGCCGTCGCGCGAGTTCGCCGAAGTCCGTCATGCGCTGCCGATGCTGTCGCTGGCCAATGCCTTCAGCGACGCGGAAGTCGAGGATTTCGCGCGGCGCATACGCGAGCGGCTTGGGCGCACCGATCTGGAATTTTCCGTCGAACCGAAATTCGACGGCCTCGCGATCAGCCTGCGCTACGAAAATGGCATGTTCGTGCAAGGGGCCACGCGCGGCGACGGCGAAACCGGCGAGGACGTCAGCGCCAATTTGCGCACGATCAGGAGCATCCCGCTGCGTCTGCGCGGCAAGAATTGGCCGCGCGTGCTGGAAGTGCGCGGTGAGGTCTACATGCCGCGCGCCGGGTTCGAGAAATACAACGAGGCCGCGCGCGCTTCCGGCGGCAAGATCAAGGCGCTGGTCAATCCACGCAACGCGGCGGCAGGTTCGCTGCGCCAACTCGATCCGCGCATCACGGCGCGGCGCCCGTTGGCGTTCTTCGCTTACGCGGTCGGTCAAGTCGAAGGCGGCGACCTGCCGGCGACGCATTCGGCGACCATGCGCAGGCTGCGCGATTGGGGGTTCCCGGTCAGCCATTTGATCGATACGGCGGTTGGCGTGGAAGGGTGTCTCGCGTACTTCCGCCGCATCGGCCTGCGGCGCGATGCGCTGCCGTTCGATATCGACGGCGTCGTCTACAAGCTCGACGATCTGGCCGCGCAACGCGAGCTTGGCTTCGTCGGCCGTACCCCGCGTTGGGCGGTCGCGCACAAGTTCCCGGCACAGGAGCAGACCACTACGGTCGAAGACATCATCGTCAATATCGGCCGTACCGGTGCGGCCACGCCCGCAGCGAAACTGAAACCGGTTTTCGTCGGCGGCGTTACCGTGACCAACGCGACCTTGCACAACGCCGATCAGGTCGCGCGTCTTGATGTGCGCATCGGCGATACCGTGATCGTGCGCCGTGCCGGAGACGTAATACCGGAAGTCGTCGGCGTTGTGCTCGACAAACGGCCTGCGCATACGCAGGCGTGGCAGATGCCGGCGCATTGCCCGGTCTGCGGTTCGGCCATCGTGTGCGAAGAGGGCGAAGTCGTTGCGCGTTGTTCGGGCGGATTGAGCTGCGCGGCGCAACGCGTGCAGGCGATCTTCCACTTTGCATCGCGTCGCGCGATGGATATCGACGGCTTGGGCGAACGTTACATCGAGAATTTGTGCGCTCTGGATTACGTTCATTCGGTCGCGGATTTGTATAAATTGTCGATCAGCAATTTGCTGGAAATGAAGCGCCTTGCCGACGAACGCGACGGCACCACCCCGGAAACGGTGAAGGCCGGAAAGATCGCGAGCCGATGGGCGGAAAACCTGATTGCGGCGATCGGCGCCAGCAAGCGCACGACGCTGGATCGTTTCCTGTATGCGCTCGGCATTCCCGATGTCGGCGAGGCTACGGCCAAGGCCTTGTCACGTTATTTCGGCGCACTCGGTGCGCTGATGCAGGCGGCGCCCGAGGAATTGATGCAAGTGCCCGACGTCGGTCCGATCATGGCGGCGCATATCGCCACGTTTTTCGCCGAACCGCACAATCGCAAGGCGATTGCGCAACTGCGCGCGGCAGGTGTGACGTGGCCGGAATCGGAACCGCAGCGTGAGGCGCAGGGGCCGCTTGCCGGCAAGACCGTGGTGCTGACCGGCACATTGACCTCGCTCGCGCGCGACGAGGCGAAGGAAAGACTCGAAGCCCTCGGCGCCAAAGTCTCCGGCAGCGTATCGAAGAAGACCGGTTTCGTCGTCGCCGGCTCTGAGGCCGGTTCCAAGCTCGACAAGGCGCAGGAACTGGGTATCGAGATCTGGGACGAGGCGCGGCTGACGGAGTTTCTGCGTGCGCACGAATGAGGCATTGCACGACGCGCTGAAATTGCGCGCACAGCTTTACGCGCGGATTCGTGAATTCTTCGCCGCACGCAATGTGCTGGAAGTCGGAACGCCGGTGCTGTCGGCGGGCGCCAATACCGAGCCGAACATTGCGAGCTTCAGCACGACGTTTTCCGGACCTGTCGATTCCGGCGTGCGTACGCGCTGGTTGCGTACCTCGTCGGAGTTCGCGCAAAAGCGTCTGCTCGCGACAGGCGTCGGCGACAATTACGAACTCGGCCGCGTGTTCCGCGACGGCGAGGCGGGGCGCCGGCACAATCCCGAATTCACCATGCTGGAATGGTATCGCGTTGGTTGGGATCACCGGCGCTTGTGCGACGAGGCGATCGAGCTGGTACTGGTCGCGCTGACCCTGATCCAAAAACAGGCCACGATTCACCGCACCACATATCGCGATCTGTTCCGGGGTGCGCTGAACATCGACCCATTCGCGGCGAGCGAGGCCGAACTTCAGCATGCGTTGGGTGATATACGCGTCGATGCGGCCGGCCTGACACGAGACGATTGGCTTGATCTGCTGCTCACGCATCGCATCCAGCCGGATTTTCCGCGCGACCGTATCACCGCTGTTTTCGACTACCCGGCCTCGCAGTGCGCACTGGCGAAAATCCGCGCCGACGATCCGCCGGTCGCCGAGCGTTTCGAGCTGTACGTCGGTACGCAGGAACTCGCCAACGGCTATCACGAACTGACCGATGCCGCCGCGCAGCGCGCGCGCTTCGTGCACGACAACGCGCGCCGCCGCGGGCGTGGCCTGCCCGAATTGCCGATTGACGAGAATTTCCTCGCCGCCCTCGCAACCGGAATGCCGGAGTGCGCCGGTGTGGCGCTCGGCATCGAGCGCCTGCTGATGGCGATGACGGATAGCGAGGATATTCGTGAGGTGCTGGCGTTTGCCTTCGGCCAAGCCTGAGGGTCAAAATTCCAGCTCCAGCGCCGCGCACAAATAGTCGATCATCGGCGCCAAACGCTTGAACGTGGCTACGGCGAACGGCAGCAGTTCGGACGAGCAAGCCAGCGCTTCGGTGAATTGCGCGCCGGCGGCGAAGTTCTTGCGTTTGAGATCCTCGATCAATTCGTGATTCGGATCGTAACCGCGCGGCGGACGCGACAGATTCTCACCCCAGAAGGCGAAATATTCGCGGAACGCTTTGCCTTGCGTCGCGCGTTTCCACGCCGCCGGATTGTCGGCGAGAAAATCGCGGATGCGCTTGAGCGTCGGCGGTTCCGGATGCCAGATGCCGCCGCCGGCGAAGCAATCGCGCGGCGCGATGTGCAGATAGAAGGACGGCGCCGCGACTTCGCGCCGGCGCTCGTGGAACAGGCGTGCGCCTGCCCATGGCTTATACGGCGTTTTGTCGTTGGCGAAGCGTGTGTCGCGGTGTACGCGGAACAGCGAGCCGCCGGTCTTGCGCGGATCGGCGCGCAGGTGCGTGCTGATTTTCGCCAGCGGCGCTTGCAAGTCGCCGATCAATTGCAGAAATGGCTCGCGCACATGGCGTTCGTAGTCGTCCTGATGCGCGTGGAACCACGGCCGGTTGTTGTTGCGGTCCAGCGCGCGCAGGAAAGAGAAAGTGTTTTTTGAGAAATAGGATTTGCTCATGGTGGTGCGGTGGTGTGGCTGATTTGTGCGGCGATGTGATGGCCCCAATCGTCGAGCCGATCAAGCAGAGCATGCTGCGTGACGGTCGTTGTCGGCGCCGCGCGCAGGGCCGCAATCTGCGCGAAGTACTCGTACAGGGCAATACTCGTGAGGGCAGTAGATTCGGTCAGGCGCGCGCGGCGGAAATCCTCCCAGAGCATGCGTTCATCCGGATCCAGGGTTTGCGGAAAGTTGCGCGCGCGGTAGCGGAAAAGCAGGGTTGAAAAGCGCGAGTCGCGGAAGGCGCTTTCGTGTTCGCGTAACGATGCCGGCGGCGTGCCGCGAACCTTCGCGAACAGGCGCCGGTCGGCATCCGCGGCGAATCCGGCGTAGATCGCCAGTTCCGGATCCACGGCCGTCCTTGCTTCGTGTTCCATCGCGAAAACGCGGCGAACCTTTTCCGCGATGTCCGGCACGCGGCGCAACGCTTCCAGATGTTTCTCGCACAAAGCGACGTCCAGGCCGATACGCCGGAAATCCACGTCTTTGAGCGCGGATAGGGGCGCCAGTGCCGGCGACTTGTTGATCGACACCGCTTTGAGTGGAATGCGCGCGATATCATCGGGTAGATCGGCGCGTGCGGTGAATACGCGATCGGCGATTTCATCCGGGTCGAGTTCGAGCAATGGCGCCGGATCGACGTCCAGATCGTACACGATGACCTTGTTCTGCTGATCCGGGTGCTGCGTCAACGGCATAACCATCGCCAGGCACCCGCGTTCAGCCGGATAGCGCGAGGACACATGCAGCACCGGCGCGCGGTGCGTCACGTCGAGCAAGGCGCGTGCCCGATTCTTGTCGCGCAGAGCGAAATAGAAATCCCACAAGCGCGGTTGTGCACGCCTCAGACGGCGCGCGAGATCGATGGTGGTGGCGACGTCGGATGCGGCGTCATGCGCCTGCGCGCTGGATAAATCGTTGGCGGCGGCGAGATCCTGCAACTTGAAGCTCGGCTTGTTTTCACCGCCGCGCGGCCATTCGATGCCCTGTGGGCGCAGCGCATAGCACATCCGCGCCAGATCGATGATGTCCCAGCGCGAATTGCCGTCCTTCCATTCGCGCTCGTACGGGTCGTAAAAATTGCGGTACAAGAGGTTGCGCGTGAATTCATCGTCGAAACGGATCGAGTTGAAGCCGGCGCCGCAGGTTCCCGGAGCGCCCAGTTCATCCTGAATGCGTGCGCTGAACTCGGCCTCGATCAGGCCAGCGCGCTGCGCATCCTGCGGTGCGATCCCGGTGACCAGGCAGGCCGCCGGCTGCGGCAGCACATCGGGAGCGGGTTTGCACAAGATCGACAGCGGTTCGCCGAGGGGTTCGAGATCGAGCGTCGTGCGCTGGCCTGCGAACTGGACGGCGCGGTCGCGGCGCGGATCGGTGCCGGATGTCTCGTAGTCGTGCCAGTAGATGCTCGCGTTCCGCATCCGTGCAGGTTAGCACGCGAGCTAGGCGACGTTTCCACCCGCCGCGCCGTGATCCTGGATCAGCTCAAGCTGTCCGTTGGCCGCACGCAGACTCGGCTGCGGCCGGGCGATGTAGAAGCCCTGGGCCTGGTCGACGCCGCAGGCGTGCAGGGCGCGCAGGATCTCCGGGCGGTCCACCTGTTCGGCGACGGCGATCTTGCCGATCGAATGCGCGATGTTCGTGATCGCGCTGATGACGGCGAGATCGACCGGATCGTTGAGCAACTCGCGGATGAACGAGCCGTCGATCTTGAGGAAATCCACGTCGAGATGCTTCAGGTGCGCGAACGACGAGAAGCCGATGCCGAAATCGTCCAGCGCGAAACGGCAGCCGAAGGGCTTGAGTTCGGCGATCAGATGACGCACGGCCTCCAGGTGATTGAGCGCGCCGGCCTCGGTGACTTCGAAAACCACCGCGCGCGGATCGACATCGAATTCGACCAGGCAATCGGTGATGAAGCCGCCGAGGTTGCCATGAGCGAGCGATTGTGCGGCGAGATTGATCGACAGGCCCATCGGCGCGTCGTGGTGATTCTGCTCGCGTACAACCTGAAAGGCGTGCCGGATCACCCAACGATCGATATCGGCGACCATGCTGAAGCGCTCGGCTGCCGGCAGAAACGCGTTCGGCGCCACCAGCGAGCCATCCGGCGCGCGCAGACGAATCAGGATTTCATAGAACATGCGCTGCTGCGTACCGTGCTGGCGCAGATAACGTGTCCACAGCGCACCGTGCTGTTCCGGCAGATGCTCGTAATCCAGGTTCGCCAATGGCAGGATCGGCTGGAAGCACAGCGCGAAGCCGTCGTTTTTCAGCGCCGACTCCAGGCGGGCCGACCAGCCCAGTTCCATGTCCATGCGCGCGCGCTGGTCGGTATCGGCGGAGAACACGTGGATCTGGTTGCGGCCGTTGCGCTTGGCCAGATGCAGGGCCACGTCGGCCGCCGCCATCGCTTCGCTGCGCGAGGGCGTGTGCTGGTCGAGCCGGGCCACGCCGATCGAGGTGCCGACGCGATAGCTCTTGCCGCCGTAGGCGAACGGCAGCGCGCCGAGCGCCTTGCGGAATTCGTCCGCGACCTGGGCGATATCGGCATTGTTGACATTGCGCAGGATCACCGCGTATTCATCGCCGCCCATGCGCGCGATGTGATCGCTGGCACGCAGGCGCGAAGACAGGCGCCGGCTGATTTCGACCAGCAATTGGTCGCCCGCCGTGTGGCCGGCGGTGTCGTTGATGTACTTGAAACGGTCGAGGTCGAGAAACAGCAGCAACGACACCTGATCGGTGCGTTTCAGGCGCGCGATTTCCTGTTCGAGCTGGGTCTCGAACCAGGCGCGGTTGTTGAGTTTGGTCAGCGCGTCGTGGCTGGCCTGCCAGCGCAGTTCCTCCTCGAGCATGCGTCGCGCGGAGATGTCGCGAAACGCCACCACCGAACCCTCGCGCCGACCCTCGACCTGCATCGGATAGACCGTGCACTCGACCGGCACCGGGCGTTTGGCGCGGCTCCAGAACACGGTCTGCCAGCCGGGCACCTGACTGCCCTGCGCGTAGCACTGCGACAGGAAGCAGGCGTTGCGCGGCACCGCGGTGCCGTCTTCGTAACTGTGGTGGAAAGTATCGTGCGCGGATTCGCCAACGAGTTCGCCGGCTTCGGCGTAGCCGAGCATGTCGAGCGCGGCGGGATTGACGAATTGGATGGTGCCGCGGCTGTCGACGCCGTAAACGCCGTCGCCGACGGAACTGAGGATGCTCTGCAGGCGCCGGCGTTCGGCGTCCACCGACTTGCGATCCTGCACCGTGCGCGCGAGCGAGCCCAGGCGGGCGAGGAACAGTTCGCGCGCCTCGCTCTTGAACAGGCATTCCAGCGCGCCGGCCGCGAGCGATTCGTTGATCACGCGATCGGAATACGTGCCGGTGATGACCGCGGACAGCACGTTCGCGGTGCGCGCATCGTTCTTCATCCGCTGCACCAGTACCGTGCCCGGATCGCCGGGCATGAAGTAGTCGACGATGGCGAGGTCGAAAGCCGTCGCCTGCGCCTTGCGCCAGCCGTCCTCGACGTCTTCGGCGGTTTCCACCAGGTATCCGTGCTTCATCAGCAGGCGGCGGAAGGCGATGCGCACCGTGGCCGAGTCGTCGACGAACAGTACGCGCAGATGCGATTGTCCGCCGATGTCCAGGTCCGGCGTGACCGGCGAGGGCGGGTTGAGCAGCTTGGCCATCGCCTCGGCGCATTCGCTGTAGTCGCTCCACAGCAACAGGCCCGTGCTGGCGCGCTTCATCATCCAGTTCACCGCTGCGCCGTCGTTGGTGTCGGCCAGCAGCAGCACGGCGAAATGCTCGAACTCGTCGCGGTGCAGTACGGCGAAAACCTGCTCGGCCAGCGCGTCGCTGTGTTCGGGCCAGCCGATGACAATGCCGCGGAATCCCAGGGTCGTGCTGCCCAGGCGCTCGATCAGCGGCAGGGCCTGCGCGTAGTCCGACAACTCGCTCACGGCAAACCCGCGCGCGGCGAGCAGCGCGTGCATCGCGCGCCGGCGCGTTGCCGAAGGTTCCACGAGCAGGATGCGGTCCACG
The DNA here is from genome assembly GCA_018969845.1 of Lysobacteraceae bacterium. Taxonomy (GTDB): domain Bacteria; phylum Pseudomonadota; class Gammaproteobacteria; order Xanthomonadales; family Rhodanobacteraceae; genus Rudaea. The sequence continues at coordinate 8,311 of JAGWXP010000019.1, forward strand.
GAGCTTCCCCTCAAAGCACCAGGCACAAGCGGGCGAGTCTAGTGGTGCCTTGATCCATGCGCAAATCGTGCCGGGCTGGGCAAGCGCGTCGCGCGGATGCTATGGTGCGGACAACCGAACAGGAAAATCCCTCGCATGAATCGGCCGGCAGCGCACGAAGACAATCTGATCTGGATCGACCTGGAGATGACGGGTCTGGACACGGATGCCGATTCCATCCTCGAAATTGCTACGATTATCACCGATAAGCAATTGAATATACTTGAAGAAGGACCCGAATTCGCCATCCGTCATGAACTCGCTAGGTTGGAAGCGATGGACGACTGGAACCGTAAACAGCACGCCAAATCCGGGCTGTGGCAACGGGTGCTCGCTTCGTCCGTGGACATGGCACAGGCCGAGGCGGTGACGATGGATTTTCTGAATCGCTGGGTGCCGGCCGGCAAGTCGCCGATGTGCGGCAATTCCATCTGCCAGGACCGCCGGTTCCTGTATCGGCGCATGCCGCGGCTGGAGCGCTTTTTCCACTACCGCAATCTGGACGTGTCGACGCTCAAGGAATTGGCGCGGCGCTGGACTCCGGAACTGGCGAAGGGCTTCAGCAAGGAATCCACGCACACTGCGCTCTCCGACGTGCGCGATTCCATCGCCGAGATGCGTTATTACCGGCAGTTCATGGGGACGCTGGGCGGAAATTAGCAATGTCATTCCGGCAGGGACTGCCGGAATCCAGTTGCCACGGATGGCATCCATGCGGTCTGGATACCGGCAATCCATGCCGGTATGACGAGCAAATTTTCAGTCGTCGATCCGCACCAACTTCATCCGCCCGCCCGCGCCCGACTTGATCGACACCTGCGCTTTGCGGCAATCGAATCTTGCGGCGATCAGCGCGATCAGTTCCGCATTCGCCCTGCCGTCGACCGGCGGCGATTTCAAGTGCGCGAGCCACGAACCATCCCTGTCCTGTTCGAGGCGGCTGGCGCGCGCATTCGGTTTGACCTTCACCGACAAGGTTTTCACAGTCTCGCCGCCAGTGTCTGCAACAGATTCTGCGCCGCGCCCAGGCGCTCCGCGGCGCCGGGCAGGGGCAGGCGGATCTTCAGCTTGTCGGGGCCGTCCAACGCGTAGGTTTTCGGCTGCGACTGGATAAGCCGGATCACCGCCATCGGCTCGATGGGCGGATTCGGCTTGAACAGGATGCGGCCGCCGTTGTCGCCGAGTTCGAGCTTGCGGATACCGAGTGCGTTCGCGCCCAGTTTGAGTGCGGCCGCGGCAAACAGATTTTTCACCGCGTCGGGTAGCAGGCCGAAGCGGTCGATCATCTCCACTTGAAGTTCGCGCAGCGCGTCGGTGTCGCGCGCGCTGGCAACGCGCTTGTACAGGGTCAGGCGCGTGTGCACGTCGGCCAGATAGTCGTCCGGAATCAATGCCGGAATATGCAATTCGACTTCGGCGTCGTGCTCGCTGGCCAAGTCGAAATCCGGTACCTTGCCCGATTTGAGTGCGCGCACGGCGCGGTCGAGAAATTCGGAATAGAGCGCGAAGCCGACTTCCTCGATCTGGCCGCTTTGCTGCTCGCCGAGCAGCTCGCCCGCGCCGCGGATTTCCAGATCGTGTGTGGCCAGAGTGAAACCCGCGCCGAGTTCCTCCATGGCGGCGATGGCGTCGAGGCGCTTTTCCGCATCCGCGGTCAGGACGCGGCGATCCGGCACGATCAGGTAGGCATAGGCACGGTGGTGCGAGCGGCCGACGCGGCCGCGCAATTGATGCAACTGCGCCAGACCGAAACGGTCGGCACGGTCGATCACGATCGTGTTTGCGCTCGGCACGTCGATGCCGGATTCGATGATCGTCGTGCACACCAGAACATTGAAGCGCTGGCGATAGAAATCGAGCATGACCTGTTCGAGTTCGCGCTCGGGCATCTGGCCGTGGGCGATGCGGATACGCGCGTCCGGCACGAGTTGGGCGAGATCGCGCGCCGTGCGTTCGATGCTGTCGACGGCGTTGTGCAAAAAATAGACTTGGCCGCCGCGGCCGAGTTCGCGCTGGAACGCCTCGCGCACCGTGGCCGGATCGTAGGGAGCGATGAAAGTCTTCACCGCGAGCCGGTGCTCGGGCGGCGTGGCGATGATGGAAAGGTCGCGCAGGCCGGCCATCGCCATGTTCAGGGTGCGCGGAATCGGTGTCGCGGTGAGCGTGAGCAGGTCGACTTCGGCGCGCAGCTTCTTCAGCGCTTCCTTGTGGCGCACCCCGAAGCGGTGTTCCTCGTCGACGACGACGAGACCGAGGTCCTTGAACTTCACGTCCGCCTGCAACAGCCGGTGCGTGCCGATCATCACGTCGATGCCGCCGTCGCGCAGTTTCGCCAGCGCGGTATCGGCTTCCTTCTTCGACTTGAAGCGCGAGATCACTTCCACGCGTACCGGCCAGTCGGCGAAGCGGTCGCGGAAATTCTGATAATGCTGTTGCGCCAGCAAGGTCGTCGGCACCAGCACCGCAACCTGTTTGCCCGCACTCGCCGCGACGAAAGCCGCACGCAGGGCCACCTCGGTTTTGCCGAATCCGACGTCGCCGCAAACCACGCGATCCATGGCCTTGTCCGAGGCGAGATCGGCGATCACCGCTTCGATGGCCTGCAACTGGTCGGGCGTTTCCTCGAACGGGAATGCGGCCGCGAATTGCGCGTACAACGTGCGGTCGTAGGCGATGGCATGACCTTGGCGCGCCTCGCGCTGTGCGTACAGGGCGAGCAGTTCTGCCGCCGCGTCGCGCACTTTCTGCGCCGCCTTGCGTTTGGCGCGTTCCCAGGTATTGCCGCCGAGCGCGTGCAGAGGCGCCAGCTCCGGGGCCGTGCCCGAATAACGCGAAACCAGATGCAGTTGCGCGACCGGAACGTAGAGCTTGTCCGCATTCGCGTATTCGATGGCGAGAAATTCTCCGCCGCCGCCGAGGTCGAGTTTCGTCAATCCCCGATAGCGGCCGACGCCGTGATCCACATGCACGATCGGTGCGCCGATGGCCAGTTCCGAAAGGTCGCGCAGCACCGCCTCCGGATCGCGCGTCGTCGTCTTGCGCCGGCGCGCCTGCTGCACGCGCTCGCCGAGCAACTGACGTTCGGTGAGGATGGTGATTGCCGGATCGGCAAGTACAAAACCGTCGTCCAGCGCGGCAACGGCAATTCCCAGTTTTGTCGTACTCGAGAGGAATTCTTGCCACGACCCCACGGCGCGCGGATGCAAATCCGCCTGCGCCAGTTGCTCGATCAATGCCTCGCGCCGACCTGCGGAATCGGCAGCGATCAATACACGCCCTTCATGGCCGTCGAGGAAGCGCCTGAGTTCCGCGCCGGTCACATCGCCGCGGCGGTTGATCGGCACATCCGGCGCCGCGCTGGCGCCGAGATCGACAGCATGTTCGTGCGTTCCCGGCGTGACAAACTCCACGCGCAGGTGCAGGTTCAAGCGTTCACGTAGCCGATCGGGCGGCAGATACAACTCGGCTGCCGCCAGGATGGGCCGCTCGATATCGTGGGCGCGGCTGTCGTAGCGCGCCTGCGCCTGTTGCCAGAACGCATCGGCAGCGGCGAGAGCGTTTTCGGCGAGCACGAACAGCGGCGCCGCCCCAAGATAGTCGAACAGGGTTTCGGTACGTTCGAAGAACAGGGGCAGGTAGTACTCGATGCCGGCCGGTGTCGTGCCCGCCTTCAGATCCTGATAGATCGGACAATGCCGCGGATCGATCGGAAAGCGCTCGCGCAAGGTGGTGCGGAACGCCTTGACCGATTCCTCGGTCAGCGGGAATTCGCGCGCCGGCAGCAGCTCGACTTTTTCCACTTTGTGCAGGGAGCGCTGCGTTTCCGGATCGAAACTGCGGATCGATTCGATCTCGCGATCGAACAGTTCGATACGGTAGGGGTCGGTCGCACCCATCGGAAAGATGTCGATCAGGGCGCCGCGCACGGCGAAATCGCCGGGCTCGGCCACCTGCGGCACGTTGCGGTAGCCGGCCGTTTGCAAGCGTTGCTGTTCGACGCCGAGGTCGAGGCGTTGGCGCAATTCGAGCAGCAGGCTCGAGCCGCCGATAAACGTGCGCGGCGCCAGGCGTTGCATCAGCGTCGCCGCCGGAACCACGAGCACGCCGTGAGTCAGTGCGGGCAGCCGGTAAAGTGCGGCAATGCGCTGCGAGACGATCTGCGGATGCGGCGCGAACAAGTCGTAGGGCAGGGTTTCCCAGTCCGGAAAATGCAGCACCTCGAGACCGGCACCCGCGAAAATTCGCAAGTCCGCCTCGAGCGCGTGCGCGGCGTGCGTGTCGTGCGTTACGGCAACGACGACGCCGGCATGACGGCGTGCCGCTTCGGCGATGGCCGGCGCGGCGGCGCTGCCGGGCGGAGTGTTCCAGAAAGCGCGAAATTTCGCGTCGCGTGGTAATGGTGCGTTGAGCATCGGCATCCGAGTAACGGCAACAGCGCCGAAGGCATGCTGCGTGCCCGGCGCGGGACGCGCAGTTTAGCGCGCGCGGGTGCCGCCCGCTCAGGGCAGCAGCGGCAAGTTGACCCGCACGATGCCGCGATCGCTCCATTGCGTGCGTCGCGTGAACCCGAGATGCTCGCACAGTTCGAGCATTGCGCCGTTTTCAACCAGCACGTCGCCCCAGATCTCCACCGCGCCGCGGCTGCGGCAGGCAGCGATCAGGCGTTGCATCAGCAAACTGCCGAGCCCTTGTCCCGTATAGCGCTGCTGCACGATCAGGGCAAATTCGGCGCACAACGTGGCCGGATCCACATGCGCACGCGCGACGGCATGAATTTCCGGCGCGCTCGCCGGCGGCGGATCGATCAGCACCAGGGCGATGCCGCAACGCGGGTCCGGTTGGCACAACGCGCGCGCCATGTCGCCGCTCAGGTCGGTGATGGGGTGCAGGAAGCGGAAGCGCACTTCCTCGGCACTCAGCCGCGCGAAGCCGCGTTGCAACGCGGCCACGTCGTCGCGACGAATCGGCCGCAGCAACAAGTCGCCGACGCTGCTGTGCACACGCTCGCCAATCGCCTTCGCGCCGGTGGGCGCCTGCATCTTCGCCGGGGAATTTGCTAAAGTCAGCATGATCATACTGTGCTGCATCCATTTCGAGTATCACACCTAAACCCGCTGTTGCTTTGCCGGCGGCGTAGGACGGAGACGGCGTGAACGCGGCGGAACTGGAAAAATTCGGCGGCACCTTGGCGGGCGTCGCCGTGGCGGTCAGAGGCGATGACGAATTGGTGCTGAGCGTCGCGGGCCACGCGTTTGCGACGCTTTGCCTGTGCGGACCCGAACGCGGCCGGCTCTCGTTTGCGGTGGAGGCGGGGCATTTCGTGGAGCTGACGGCACGGGCCGGCATCGTGCCGGCGCATTACACGGCGCGGCCGTTCTGGATCACCCTGATCGAGCCGGAACGTTTTGGCGCGGCGCAAACGCAAGCTTTTGTGCGCCGTTCGTATGAGCTCGTGCGTGAGGGATTGAGCAAGCGTCAACAGGTGCTGCTGGCGGCACGCGAATCCGCCGCGCCGAAAAAACGTGCTGTGCGCAAGCGCAAGGACTGACATGTCCGGAAAGGCCGATTCGGTTCGCACGATTTTCCTCGCACTCGGCGCGAACTTCGCGATCTTCGTCGCCAAACTGGTCGCCGCGCTCGTCACCGGTTCGGGTTCGATGCTTGCCGAAGCGGTGCATTCGCTGGCCGACTGCGGCAATCAGGTGCTGCTGTTGATCGGCATGCATCAGGCGCGGCGCGCGCCGTCGCCGGATCATCCGCTCGGCTACGGCATGGTCGTATATTTCTGGTCGTTCCTCGTCGCCCTGCTCTTGTTCAGTGTCGGCGGCGTGTTTTCGATCTACGAAGGGCTGCACAAACTGGAGACGCACGAACCGTTGCGCTGGCCGTGGCTGGCGGTCGGCGTGCTCGTTTTCGGCCTCGCCGCCGAAGCGTTCTCGATGTGGGGCTGCCTGCGCGAAGTGAACAAGGCGCGCGGAAACCGCAGCCTGTGGCGCTGGTTTCGCGACAGCCGGCAGAGTGAGTTGATCGTGGTCTTCGGCGAAGACCTTGCCGCTTTGCTGGGTCTTGCTTTCGCGCTCGCGGCCGTGCTCGCCACGCTGCTGACCGGCGATCCTGCGTTCGACGCCGCCGGATCCATCGCCATCGGCGCGTTGTTGTGCGTGGTCGCGGTGTTCGTCGCGCGCGAGGTGGCCTCGTTGCTGGTCGGGCAGAGCGCCGAACCCGTGCTGCACGCGGCGCTGACCGAGTTCGTGCGCGCACAGCCCGAGGTCGAACGCGTGTTCAATCTGATCACGCTGCAACTCGGCCCGGACGTCATGGTCGCAACCAAGGCGCAGATGCGCGGCGAACTTTCCGGCGATGGACTCATCGCCGCCATCAATCGTGTCGAGGCGGTGATGAAGGCGCGTTTTCCGGAAATTCGCTGGTCGTTTTTCGAGCCCGATGTGGCCGATTGACGAACCTTCATCACTCAGACTTTGGAAGCAGATAATTCATCATGTCGGCGAGGATTGCCGGCATTCAGACTGCGGGGATGCCATCGACCGAGCGGAAAGCTCACTCGCCGGTTAGCCACTCCACACGCTGCTGTCCAAAGCGGCCTTGGGCAAGGTGCTGGCGCAGGGTCGGCAGCAGTTCGGCGAGCTGACGATCGAATTTCCACGGTGGATTGACGATCACCATGCCGCAGCCGTTCAGGCGCAGCGCGGAATTGTCCGGGTGCAACAGCAGTTCGGCGCACAGCGCCCGGGGGATTTTCCGGCGTGCGAAACCGCGCAGGAAAGGCGCACTTTGCTGGCGCAGCTTGATCGGATACCAGATCGCGTACATGCCGGTCGGCCAGCGCGCGAGCGCCGTGGCCAGCGCGTCGCCGATGGCATCGAATTCGCCCTCCTGCGCCTCGAACGGCGGGTCGATCAATACCAGTCCGCGGCGTTCCGGCGGCGGCAGCAGCGCATCGAGGGCGGCGTAGCCGTCGCGCTGGTGCACGCCGATGCGCGCATCGCCGGCGAAGAGTTTCTTCAGCGCACCGGCTTCATCGGCTTGCAGTTCGCACAATGTTGCACGGTCGTTGTCACGCATCAGCAGACTCGCGATGAGCGGTGAACCGGGGTAGACCGCGATGTCGCGCCCGCCGTTTCCCGAATTCAACGCGCGCACCAGGTTCAGGTAAATGTGCAGCGCGGCGGGCAGGCGCACGGCTTCGAGCAGGCGCTGCACGCCGGCTTCGTGCTCACGCGTCTTTCGCGCCGCCTCGCCGCGCAGGTCGTAACGGCCCGCGCCGGCGTGGGTGTCGAAATAGCGGAACGGTGTCTGCTTGGCCTTGAGCGATTCGATAAGCCCGGCAAGAATCGCGTGTTTGAACACGTCGGCGAAGTTACCGGCGTGAAAGGCATGGCGGTAATTCATTATCTGCGTCTGGGTGCCGTGGATAACCGCTGCGGGCAGTGTAGCAGACGATGAAGAGCGGGCCGGTTTCGCGCCGCCGCGCCGGATAGGGCGGCAGACGCAAGTTCCTGCTCGACGCGCCGGTCTGTGGGGCGTAGAGTATCTCCGGCATGAAACGCGTCGCGCTCAAGTTGCTGCTCTCCATCGCCCTGGTTTTTCAGGGGCTGGGCGCGTTCGGCGCGATCTCGGCGCATGCCGCTTGCTGCGGCGACAGTGGGCAGATTGCGCAGGCGCACTGCCAGCACGGCCACGGCACGCCGTGCAAGTCGTGTTGTGCGCTTCATTGCATCGGCTGCACCGCTGCGGCATTTGTCGCCGTGCCCGCGCTTGCCGTGAATGCGCCTGCCCTATCCGTCGTGGCGCCGCCCTTCGCGCGTGCCGCTGCGCGCACGCGCGACGATCTGCCGCCGACCCGACCTCCCATCGTCTGACTCCGCGAACTTCGGTCCGAATCGGCGCGCGGTGCATGCGTGCGCTGATTGCGTATCGTGTCAACCCGGCGGCCGGATACGGATTTTTCCGTAATCCGCGCCTGGCAGCATGGAGTCGATCATGTCATTGAATCGTTTTTCCGGATTTGCACCGGGTATCGAAAACGTTGCTCGCCGCCGTTTCGTGCAAGGCGTCGCGCTGGGCAGCGGCGTCGCCATATTCGGCGGTTTCGGCAAACCGGCGTGGGCGCTGGGCGGTTCGGAACGGCCGAGCGTATTGTCCGGAACCGATTTCGCGCTGGAGATCGCCGAAGCGCCGGTGCGCTTCACCGGTGCCGCGCGCATGGCGACTGCGGTCAACGGCTTGCTGCCGGGACCGACCCTGCGCTGGCGCGAAGGCGACACCGTCACGCTGCGCGTGACCAACCGCCTGCGCGTGCCGACCTCGATCCACTGGCACGGCATCGTGCTGCCCGCGGCGATGGACGGCGTGCCGGGTTTCAGTTTTACCGGCATTGCCCCGGGCGAGACCTTCACCTATCGGTTTCCGGTACGGCAGAGCGGCACGTATTGGTATCACAGCCATTCCCGTTTTCAGGAGCAGACCGGGCTGTACGGGGCGCTGGTGATCGATCCCGCCGGACGCGATTCGATCCGCGCCGAACGCGACTATGTGGTGATGCTCAACGACTGGAGCGACGAGAATCCCGAGGCGATCTACGCGCATCTGAAGAAGATGGGCGACTACTACAACTACACCGAGCCGACCGCGCGCGATTTTCTCGCCGATGTCTCGCGCGTCGGCCTCGCGCAGGCGCTGGCCTCGCGCACGATGTGGAACCGGATGCGCATGAGCCCGCGCGATCTGGTCGATGTTACCGCGGCGACCTACACGTATCTGATGAACGGGCACGCGCCGGCCGGCAACTGGACGGGTCTGTTCCGGCCCGGTGAGCGCGTGCGCCTGCGCTTCATCAACGGCTCGTCCAACAGCTTTTTCGACGTGCGCATTCCCGGCTTGAAACTGCGCGTGGTCGCCGCCGACGGGCAGAACGTCGAGCCGGTCGAGGTGGACGAATTCCGCATCGCGACCGCCGAAGTCTACGACGTAATTGTCGAGCCGCGGGAGGATCGCGCCTACACGATCTTCGCCCAGTCGCTGAGCCGCGACGGCTATGCGCGCGGCACGCTGGCCACGCGTGCGGGAATGCAGGCGTCAATCCCGCCGCTCGATCCGGTACCGACGCTGACGATGATCGACATGATGGGGGCGATGGCGCAGGGTGGCATGCACGACATGCGTGGCATGAATCACGGCTCCATGCCGGGCATGGACATGCCCGGCATGGCGATGGACGCGGTGCCGGCGGTGCGCCACGCGCGCAGCGAATACGACAACCCGAATGTGGACATGCGCGTGGACTCTCCGCGCACCAATCTGGACGATCCCGGCGTCGGCCTGCGCGACAACGGCCGCCGCGTGCTGACCTATGCCGATCTGCACACGCTTGGCGGATCACTGTATCCGCAGCCAGTGACGCGCGAGATCGAACTGCACCTGACCGGCAACATGCAGCGCTTCGTCTGGGGTTTCGACGGCCTGAAGTTCTCGCAGGCCGAGCCGGTGCATTTCCGCCACGGCGAGCATTTGCGTCTGACCCTGGTCAACGACACCATGATGACGCACCCGATTCACCTGCACGGCATGTGGAGCGAACTCGAATCGCCGGAGCAGAAATTCCAGGTGCGCAAGCACACCATCAGCGTGCAGCCGGCGCAACGCGTCACCTATCGCGTGATGGCCGACGCGCTCGGCCGCTGGGCCTACCACTGCCATCTGCTCTACCACATGGAGGCCGGAATGATGCGCGAGGTGGTCGTGTCATGAACGCGAATTGGTGCAACAGGATGCGGATCGCGATGCTGTGCGCAGCGTTCGTCGCAACAAGCGTATGCGCGCAGGGCGCGATGCCGGGCATGCCGATGCCGATGCAGGGCGGAGTAGCGCCGCCGGATGCGCGCAGCCCGGACTATTCCGATGGCGTGGATGCGGGCGCCATGGCCGGCATGGACATGCTCGACGACAAGGCCCTGGGCATGCTGTTGCTCGATCGCCTTGAATATTTCGATGGTCGCGACGCGAACGGCGTGGCGCTGGAAGCGCAAGCCTGGTACGGCAACGACGCGAACAAGCTGTGGCTGAAGGCCGAAGGCGAACGCAGCGACGGACGCTTGCAGAACGTGCGCACCGAAGCGTTGTGGGATCGTCCGCTCGCGGCGTATTGGGATACGCAACTGGGCGTGCGCAACGATTTCGGCGTCGGCCCGGATCGCACCTGGGCCGCATTCGGTGTGCACGGTCTGGCGCCGTACTGGTTCGAAGTCGATGCGGCGTTCTATATCGGTCAGGCCGGGCGTACCGCGCTGCGCTTCGAGTCCACCTACGAATTGCGCTGGACGCAGCGCGTGATCCTGGAGCCGCGCTTCGAGACCAATTTCTACGGCCGCAACGATCCGCGGCGTCGCATCGGTTCCGGCTTGTCCGACGCCGCGCTGGGATTGCGTCTGCGTTACGAGTTCACGCGCCAATTCGCGCCGTATGTCGGCGTGGAGTGGGAACGCCGCTTCGGCAGGACCGCGGACCTCGCCCGCAGCGCCGGCGAAGCCGTGTTCGATCCGCGCCTGGTCGCGGGGTTTCGCATCTGGTTTTGACAGAGGTAGCCAACATGAAAAAACGCAATGAATACCTCGCCGTGGTCGTCGCCGTTCTCATCGCCATCGGCGCAGGGTCGGGCGTCTTCGCCTGGTCCGGCCTGTACAACATCGGTGCGGACTCGCCGCACTGGCCGATCGTCTACCGGTTCATGCAGACGGTGCGGGCGCGTTCGATCCATGCCCACGCACGCGCGATCGCGGTGCCGAACCTGGACGATCCGCACTTGATCCTCAAGGGCGCCGGCCAGTACGCCGCGATGTGCACCGGTTGTCATTTGGCGCCGGGAATGGCGACTTCCGAAATCCGCCCCGGACTGTATCCGCCGCCGCCGATCCTGTGGCAGACGCACGTCGATCCGCGCGACGCATTCTGGACGATCAAGCACGGCATCAAGATGAGCGCGATGCCGGCCTGGGGCTTCAGCCACGACGATCCCACGATCTGGAGCATGGTCGCGTTCCTGGAGAAACTCCCCGGCATGACACCCGAACAATATCGGGACATCGTCGCCAAGGCGCCGCCGGATGAAGACATGAAGATGGAGATGGAGCATGCAGCACACGCTCACGAATGATCGCGGCGACGGGCAACGGTATGCGATCTGGTCGCTGACCCTCGCGCTATGGTTCGCGGCGCCACAGGCGCAGACCGTGCGCGAGCCGGACATGGCGCCCCTGAGTCTGGATGCGGCAGCGCGGCTTGCCGCCGCACAGGCGCCGCAGGTGCAGGCGCAACGGCTGCGCGCACAGGCCGCTCACGACGACGCCGTGCGCGCCGGGCAACTGCCCGATCCCAAGCTCGTCGTCGGCATCGACAATCTCACCGCGACCGGTGCGCAGGCTTTCGATGCCGCGGCCGACTCCATGACCATGCGCACGGTCGGAGTAATGCAGGAGATCCCGGCGCGCGCCAAGCGCAAGGCCGAGAGCGCCGTGGCCGGTGCCGACATGCGCATCGCCGATGCCGATGCGGTGGCCATTCGTCTGGCGACCCGGCGCACCGCGGCCGATGCCTGGGTGGCGTTATGGGCCGCGCTGCGCGAACGCGCATTGCTGACCGATCTGCGTACGCAATCCGGACTCGCGGCAGCGGCCAGCAAGGCGAAGCTGAGGGGCGGTACCGGCGACGCGACCGATGCGTTGGCGACACGCGCGGCCGCAGCGGAACTGGACAACAAGATTGACGCGGCCGATACCGATGTGGCGGCCGCGCGTGCCGTTTTGGCTCGCTGGATCGACAACCGCGCTGCCGGCGCACTCGCACCGCCGCCGGATTTTTCAGCATTGCCGGTGCCGCCGGCGCAATTGCTGGGCAACCCGGATCGGCAGGGGCCTTTGCTCGGCTGGAGCGCGCGCGAGGATCGCGCGCAGGCGCGCATCGATCTGGCCAAGGCGGGCAAGCGACCGGACTGGAGCATCAGCTTGAATTACGGTGAGCGCATCCACAGCCCCGACATGGTCAGCGTGATGGTAGGTTTCAGCCTGCCGTTGTTTCCCGGCAACCGGCAGGATCGCGACATCAGCGCGCGCTACGCCGAACGCGATGCCGTGCTCGCCGAACACGAGGACGCGCGCCGCGCCCAGAGTGAGGCTGTCGCCAGCACGCTGGCCGTCTGGCAGGGCGATGGCAGACAGGTGCGACGCTATCGCGATGAACTGCTGCCGCTTGCCGAGGACCGCGCGCGCACCGCACTGGCCGCCTACCGCAGCGGCGCGTCGCTGCAACCCTGGCTCGACGCGCGCCGTGACGAGATTGACGTCCGCGTCGCCTATGCGCGGGCATTGGCGGACTGGGGCAGGGCCTGGGTTTCGCTTGCTTATCTGGTTCCCGATTCCGGTTCCACTGCGGAGATACCGCGATGAGAAAAGTTCTCGTGCTTACAGCCGCGGCCGCCGCGCTGGTAGTCGCCGGACTCTTCGGTTATTTCATCGCGCGGCAGTCCGCGCCGGCAGCATCGGGCGGTGCCGGTGTGCCATCGCAATCCTCCGGCAAAAAAGTTCTGTACTGGTACGACCCGATGGTGCCGCAGCAGCACTTCGATCATCCGGGTATTTCGCCGATGGGCATGCAGATGGCGCCCAAGTACGCCGATGAAGGCGGCAGCGCGGATCAACACGTCGTGCGTATCGATCCGGCGGTTGAGCAGAACCTGGGCCTGCGCAGCGAAGTGATCAAAGTCGGAACTTTGCCCGCTACGTTGCACGTGCCCGGCACCGTCGCTTGGGATCAGCGTCTCGCGGTAACGGTGAGCGCGCGTACTGACAGCACGCTCGAAAAACTCTACGTGCGTGCGCCCTACGCCGCGGTGAAAGCCGGTCAGCCGCTCGCGGAAATCCTCGCGCCGCAATGGAATGCGGCGGCGGCGGAATATTTTGCGTTGGACGACGCGAAGTCAGCCGATGCGCGCGCCTTGCGTGGCGCCGCGCGCGCGCGCCTGCATGCGCTGGGCATGGACGATGCAAGCATTCGCGGGCTACGCGCCGGTAGCGCAACGATCACCTTGCGCGCACCGATAGCTGGCGTGGTCAGCGCGTTGAATGCGCGCGAAGGCCAGCAGATCAGTGCCGGCATGCCGATCATGAGCTTGAACGGGCTCGACAGCGTTTGGGTGGACGCCGCGATCCCGCAGGCGCAAAGCGGCGGCGTCGGTGCCGGGACACCGGTCGTGGCAACGCTCAGTGCGCTGCCGGGCGCGACCTTTCGAAGCCGCGTGGAAGAATTGTTGCCGGACGTGGACCCGACCACGCGCACGCAGCGCGCGCGCATCGTGCTGCCGAATCCGAAACATGAACTGGCGCCGGGCATGTTCGTCGACGTGCGTATCGAAGCTGCGGCGGATGCGCCGCATCCGCTGGTTCCGGATGAAGCCGTCATCGCCGATGGTACCGACACGCGCGTGATCGAAATGCTGTCGGCGGGCAGCTTCAAACCGGTGCGCGTGAAAACCGGGCGCGCGTCCGGCGGCGTGACGCAAATCCTCGCCGGCTTGCATGGCGGTGAGCGCATCGTCACCTCGGGCCAATTCCTGATCGATTCGGAAGCGAGCCTTGCCGGTGCGCTGGAGCGTTTGGATGCCAAGGCGCCGGTGTCGGCGAGCGACAACGGATCGCATCCATGATCGCCAGGCTGATCCGCTGGTCCATCGCCAATCGCGGCATGGTGCTGCTCGCCGCGGTGGTGCTGGCCATTGCCGGTGTCGTCGCGCTGCTGCGGGCACCGCTCGACGCACTGCCCGACCTGTCGGACACGCAAGTCATCGTGCACACCTCCTGGCCGGGCCAGGCACCGCAACTGGTCGAGGATCAGGTCACTTATCCGCTCGAGACGACGATGATGTCGGTGCCGGGTGCCACGGCGGTGCGCGGTTTTTCCTTCTTTGGCGACTCCTACGTCTACATCCTCTTCGAAGACGGCACCGATCCGTACTGGGCGCGGTCGCGCGTGCTCGAATACCTGAGTCAGGCTCGCGACAGGCTGCCGGCCGATGTCAGTCCGGCGCTCGGTCCCGATGCAACCGGCGCCGGCTGGATCTACGAATACGCACTCGTGGATCGCAGCGGACGCCATGATCTGGGCCAGTTGACCGCACTGCAGGACTGGTTTTTGCGCTATCGGTTGAAGACCGTGCCGAACGTGGCCGAGGTGGCGACGGTAGGCGGCATGGTACAGGCATGGCAGGTCGTGCTTGATCCGCAGGCGCTGGCCGCTCGGGAATTGACCGTGGCGCAAGTCGAGAACGCGATCAAGCAGGCCAATGGCGCCAGCGGCGGCTCGGTGATCGAACAGGGCGAAGCCGATCTGATGGTTTCGAGCGTCGGTTATCTGCAATCGCGCGAGGACTTCGCGCGCATTCCGGTCGCGACCAACAAGAACGGCTCGCTGGTGCTGCTGGACCAGGTGGCGACGATCCGGCGCGGCCCGGCCGTACGCCAGGGCATCGCCGAACTCGACGGGCAGGGCGAGGTCGTCGGCGGGATCGTGATCCTGCGCTACG
>JAGWXP010000174.1 GCA_018969845.1 Lysobacteraceae bacterium
TATCGACATGACAACCCTCCTTGACCGTGATCAACCCAGCGTTGCGAGTTTAACGCGCACGCCTGAATGTGTGCAGCACCCCGGTCAGGAGGCAGATTTTTCGCCCGTAGTGGACTTGGCATCGGCTTTGGGTTTGGAATCCTTCGCCGGCGCTTCGGATTTCGCCGCTTCGCTCTTGGCCGCCTCGGCCTTCGGCGCCTCGTCCTTGCCGGCGAGATTGCGCTTGCGGTCGCCATCCTTCTTGAAGTCGGTCTCGTACCAGCCGCTGCCAGCCAGGCGGAACGCCGGAGCGGTCACGCGGCGATGGACTTTTTTCTTCCCGCAATCCGGGCAAACCGCAGGATCCGGGTCGGAAATCTTCTGCAAGCGATCAAAGACATTGCCGCAGTCGGCGCATTCGAATTCGTAAATGGGCATGGGAGTACCGGGCGATCGGACCTCCGGGAATCTAGGGGTTTGCCGCAGGAATGCAAGGCCATTGCGGCATGTTGGGCGAATCCCTATGCTTGGCCGACACGCAAGGGGCGTTGCATGGGCGTTGCGGTTCGCGAACCGGAAGCTATCGGCGATGGCCTGGATCGGCTGCGCCGCATCGCCGCCGCCGATCCAGGACAGGCGCAAATCTGGCGGCGGCTGGCCGATGCGCTCGACGCCGCCGGCGACCGCTCCGGCGCCGCGGCGGCCTATCTCGAACACGTGCGCCATGCGCCGTTCGATCCTGTCCTGATGCGCGCCGGCGCCGCCTTGCATGGTAACGAGATTCCGGCCGCCGAGCGCCTGCTCAAGACCCATCTCCGGCAGGCGCCAACCGACGTCGCCGCAATCCGCATGCTGGCCGAACTGGCCGTGCGCCTGGATCGCTGCGAAGACGCACGCAACCTGCTCGAACGCTGTCTGGACCTGGCGCCGGATTTCCGCGAGGCGCGTCAGCATTACGCCCTGGTGCTGCATCGGCTGAACGAGCCCGCCGCGGCGCTGGCGGAACTGGACCGGCTGCTGCGCGCGATGCCGGAAGATCCGGCCGCGCGCAACCTCAAGGCCGCCGTGCTGTGCCGAACCGGCGATTACGAACCGGCGATCGCGATCTACACGCAACTGCTCGACGAGCATCCGCAGCAGGCGCAGGTCTGGCTGAGCTGCGGACATGCGCTGAAAACCGCCGGCCACACCGAACGCGCGATCGCCGCCTACCGCCGCTGCATCGACCTCGATCCGGATTTCGGCGAAGCCTACTGGAGCCTGGCGAACCTCAAGACTTTCCGCTTCGACGGCGCGCAAATCGAAGCCATGCGCGGCGCGCTCGCACGCGCGGATTTGGCGGACGAACACCGCCTGCATTTCGAATTCGCCCTGGCCAAGGCGCTGGAAGATCGCGCCGAATACGCCGCCGCCTTTGCGCACTATGCGAAGGCAAACGCGCTGCGCCTGAAACTCGTGCCCTACAGCGCCGACGATACCAGCGCACGCCTGCAGCGCACGCGCGAAACCTACAGCGCCGACTTCTTCCGCGTGCGCGCCGGCGCCGGGTGCCCCGCGCCGGATCCGATTTTCATCGTCGGCCTGCCGCGCGCCGGGTCGACTCTCATTGAGCAGATCCTCGCCAGCCACCCGCAGGTGGAGGGCACAATGGAATTGCCCGAGCTCGTTTCGCTCACGCGCGCGCTGCGCGAACGCGCCGGCAGCCGCGCACCCGGCGCCTACCACGAGGCACTGGCGCGTTGCTCGCGCGAGGAGCTGCGCGAACTGGGCGAGGCCTATCTCGCCGGCACGCGCATTCATCGCAAGCTCGGACGCCCGTTCTTTATCGACAAAATGCCGAACAACTTCGCGCACGTGGGGTTGATTCACCTGATCCTGCCGAACGCGAAGATCGTCGACGCGCGCCGGCATCCCCTGGCGTGCTGCTTTTCCGGCTTCAAGCAGCATTTTGCGCGCGGCCAGAATTTCAGCTACGGCCTCGAAGACCTTGGTCGCTACTGGCGGGACTATGCCGAATGGATGGCGCATTTCGACACTGTGCTGCCCGGCCGCGTGCACCGCGTGCATTACGAGGCGATGGTGGCCGCTACCGAAACCGAAGTGCGCCGCCTGCTCGCCCATTGCGGACTGCCGTTCGACGATGCCTGCCTGCGCTTCTTCGAAAACGAACGGCCCGTGCGCACCGCCAGCTCGGAACAGGTGCGGCAGCCGATTTACCGCGACGGCGTGGATCAGTGGCGGCATTTCGAGCCCTGGCTGGCTCCGCTCAAGGCCGCGCTCGGACCGGCCCTCGCCGCCTATCCGTTCGCACTGGATTTCCAACGATGATCGTCACGTCCACGGACGGCAATTCATATCCGTCGCAACCAAGGGGTCCAACGTCATGAAGAAAATCCGCAACACCCGATCCGGCCGTCGCCATGCGCTGATTGCGCGCCTGCCGCTCGCCGCCGCCATCCACCTGGCCTGCTTCGCGCCCGCGTTCGCCGCGGACGCCGACCAAAACCAGACAACCGCGCCGACATCCGCCGACAACGCCAAGAACAAGAACAGCTCGCACGAGCTGCAGACGATCACGGTCACGGCGCAAAAGCGCACCGAGAACGCGCAGGACGTGCCGATCAGCATGGACGTGCTCAGCACCGACACGCTGCAGCAGATGAACGTGGCGGACATGCACGACTACGTCAAACTGCTGCCGAGCGTGGCGATCCAGAGCCTGTACCTGGGTTTCTCGCAGGTCTATATGCGCGGCGTGGCCAGCGGCAGCAATGGCAACCATTCCGGTCCGCTGCCGAGCGTGGGCATTTACCTGGACGAGGAACCGATCACCACGATCCAGGGCGCGCTGGACATGAACATTTACGACATCGAGCGCGTCGAGGCGCTGGCCGGGCCGCAGGGCACGTTGTACGGCGCCAGTTCGGAGTCCGGCACCATCCGCATCATCACCAACAAACCTGATCCGTCCGCGTTTTCCGCCAGCGCCAGCGCCGAGCTCAATTCCGTCGACAACGGCGGGGTGGGCTATGTCACGCAGGCCTATGTCAACCTGCCGATCTCTTCGAACTCCGCGCTGCGCCTGGTCGGCTGGAGCAAGACCGATGCCGGCTACATCGACAACGTCTATGGCACGCGCACGTACACCGGCACCTATCCTGCCGGAGTCGGAGCGCCACTCGCGGGTACGCCGATACCGCCCATAACGGTCAACAATGCCAACCGTGTCAAGAACAACTACAACGACGCCGACACACGCGGCGCGCGCGCAGCGCTCAAGGTGAATCTCAACGAAGACTGGTCGATCCTGCCGAGCATCGTCGGGCAGACCCAGCACGCGAACGGCATCAACGCCTTCGATCCGCACGTCGGCGATCTGCAGGTTACCCACTTCTATCCGGAAAACTTCGACGACCGCTGGGTGCAGGCGGCGCTGACGGTCAAGGGCAAGATCGGCAATTTCGACCTCACCTACGCCGTTGCGCACCTGAACCGCGACGACCATTATGCGCAGGACTACAGCGATTATTCGTTCTGGTACGACACGCTGTCCGGCTACGGCGCCTATATCCACGACAACAACGGCAATCTGATCAATCCGGCGCAGCACATCCTAGGCATCGACAAGTACCGCAAGACCAGCAACGAATTGCGCATAGCCTCGCCGCAGCAGGACCGCCTGCGCTTCGTCGCCGGCGTATTCGACGAACGCCAGTCGCACGACATCAACCAGCAGTACATCATCGACGGGCTGGGCTCGGATTTGTCCGTCACGGGCTGGCCGAATACGCTGTGGCTGACCCAGCAATTGCGCAAGGACGACGACTCGGCCGTGTTCGGCGAAGTCAATTACGACCTCACCGACAAGCTGACCGCCACCGTCGGCGCACGCCGCTACCATACCGACAACGGCCTCAAGGGCTTCTACGGATTCGCGCCGGGTTACAGCTCCTCGCAGGGCGAGGCGACCTGTTTCACTCCGTTCGTGCCGTTCGAGGGCGCGCCGTGCATGGACCTCAACAAGGACACCAAGGAAAACGGCACGCTCGGCAAGGTCAACCTCACCTACAAGCTCGACGCGGACAAGATGCTCTATGCGACCTGGTCGCAGGGCTTCCGCCCCGGCGGCATCAACCGGCGCGGATCGCTGCCGCCGTACCAGTCCGACAAACTCGACAACTACGAATTCGGCTGGAAGACCGAATGGCTGGATCATCACCTGCTCTGGAACGGCGCGGTGTTCCAGGAAAACTGGAAGAACTTCCAGTTTTCGCTGCTCGGCCAGAACGGCCTGACCGAGATAAGGAACGCCAA
>JAGWXP010000175.1 GCA_018969845.1 Lysobacteraceae bacterium
TGCCGACGCCGGGCTCGCCGATCAGCACCGGGTTGTTCTTGGTGCGCCGCTGCAGCACCTGGATCACGCGACGGATTTCCTCGTCGCGGCCGATGACGGGATCGAGTTTGGATTTCTCCGCGCGCGCGGTCAGGTCGATGGCGTATTTCTCCAGCGCCTGGCGCTGGTCTTCGGCGTTTTCGCTTTGCACGTTTTCGCCTCCACGCATTTTCCGGATCGCCGCTTCGAGGTTCGCCTTGTTCGCGCCCGATTCTTTCAGCGCGCGTCCGACCTCACCCTTGTCATCGAGCGCGGCGAGCACGAACAACTCGCTGGCGATGAAGGCGTCGCCACGCTGCTGCGCGAGCTTGTCGGTGACATTCAGCAGCCGGGTCAGATCGTTGGAGACGTTGATGTTGCCTTCCTGCCCGGCGACTTTCGGCAACTTGTCCAGCGCCTGACCGACGCGCGTACGCAAGGCCGGCACATTGACGCCGGCTTGTGCCAATAGCGGCACGGTCGAGCCGCCTTGCTGGTCGAGCAAGGCAGCCATCAGGTGCGCGGGTTCGAGCATGTTGTTGTCGCGCCCGACCGCGAGCGATTGCGCATCTGCCAGCGCCTGCTGGAAGCGCGATGTGAGTTTGTCCATTCGCATGAGTCACCCAAAGTGAAGGCGGCGCAGAAGGCCGCCAGATAGGCGATTTATGCGGCTGCGGGCCGCGCTTTTCAAGCCGATTCGGGCGACGCTGCAATCCAGATCAAGCTCGCCATGCGCCCGCTTCGCGCACCATCGCGGCGATGGGAATAAAACCGTGGATCGGCGCAGGAATCGATGCCGCCGCCAAAGACGCGGGCCACGCCGAGCACGGACAGACGTCGGCGCGCCAGGGCGTACAAATCGCACAGCCAATGCCCGGGATGTGTCGGCGCGAAGGCCGTTTCGGCCGCGGCATCGTGACGCAGCAAGACCTCGCGCACTTCGACACCGACCTCATACGATGCCGCGCCGATGCCCGGCCCCAGCCACGCCAGCAGCCGCGCCGGCGGCGTGGCCATGCGGCGCACGCAAGCATCGATCACACCCGCAGCCAGCCCGCGCCAGCCGGCATGAATGGCCGCGATCTCCGATCCGTCGTCCGCGCACACAAGAATCGGCAGGCAATCGGCGGTGAGGATCACCAGCACCACGCCGGGCGCGGATGTGAACGCCGCATCGGCTTGCGGTTCGCCATCGAGCACTTCGGACGTCAGGCGCAGGACGCGGTCGCCATGCACCTGATGCAGCCAGCGCGGCGACGATGGCAACGCGAAGGCGCGCTCGAGCAGGACGCGATTGGCGCGCACGGTGGATTCGTCCTCGCCGCTGCGCAAGCCGAGATTGAAGGCATCGAACGGCGGCGGCGAATTGCCCGGCAGCCTGCGCGTCGTGGTCAGCGCGTGCACGCGCGATGGCGCGGGCCAGTCGGCTTGGATGATCGTTGAATCGGGCATGACGGTTTCCGTTCGCGTTGAGCGTAGCTCGCGCAGGAGCGAAGTCGAAGCGTCGTGTCCTTCGGCTTGGCGCCTTCGGCGCTGCGCTCAGGACGAACGGCTGATCTCGCTTGCTTGTGTATCCGCGCGCAACGCCGCGAGCAGGGCTTGCATATCCGCAGGCATTTCGGCGCTGGTCCGGATCGCGCGGCCGTCGGCGGGATGCGCAAATTCCAGGGTTTCGGCATGCAGGGCCTGACGCCGGAATGCGCGCATCGCCTGGCCAAGCTCCGGCGTCGCGCCCTTGGGCAGTTTCAATCCCGTGCCGTAGGTTTGGTCGCCGACCAGCGCATGTTTCACATGCGCCATATGCACGCGAATCTGGTGGGTGCGCCCGGTTTCCAGGCGGCATTCGATCAGTGTATGCGCGCGGAAACGTTCGCGCACCCGGTAGTGAGTGACCGCGGGTTTACCGGCGGGTTCCTCGACGATGGCCTGTTTCAGCCGGTCACGCGGATGGCGCCCGATCGGTGCATCCACGCTGCCGCCGGCAATCATCGATCCGTACACGATGGCGAGGTACTGGCGGTGCATGGCGCGGGCCTGCAATTGCTCGACCAAGGCGGTGTGCGCACGCAACGAACGCGCCACCACCATCACGCCCGAGGTGTCCTTGTCGAGCCGGTGCACGATGCCGGCGCGCGGAATCTTCGCCAATTCGGGATCGTGGTGCAGCAGCGCATTCTGCAAGGTTCCGGCGTGCTGGCCGGCGCCCGGATGCACGGTCAACCCTGCCGGCTTGTTCACGACGATGACATCCGCGTCCTCGTAGCGGATGTCGAGCGCAATGGCTTCCGGCGCCAGCGTCACTTCGTCGCTCGTCCGGGCGCGCAACGTCACCGCTTCGCCGCCGCGCACGATCTGACGCGGCGCGGCGGCCGCGCCGTCCACGCGTACATCGCCTGACTTGATCCAGGCCGTCAGGCGCGAGCGCGAAAATTCCGGGAAAAGCCCGGCCAGGGCCTGATCCAGGCGGCGGCCCGCGGCCTCGGGCGGCAGACGCGCGCGACGTGATTCGTGGTCTTGATCCATGCTGAATGCCGTTTCGGGGTTTTTCAATCTTCTAACGCTTATCCGGTATTATCGCGGTTTGCCCCAGCGAAAGCGTAGCGTCCCCATGCGATTTTCCACCGCACTGAAACTGTTTTGCCTGTCCGCGTTGCTCGTTCTCGCCGCCTGCCATCGCGGCGCCAAGAAGGGTGACGAGACCGAATACCTGCCCGTGGATCAGATGTACGGCGTGGCGAAAGCCGCGCTCGAGGATGGCAACCTGAGCAAGGCGATCAAGTACGACCAGCGCCTGATCGCGCGTTTTCCGTTCGGTCCCTACACCGAGCAGGCCACGCTCGATCTGGCTTACGCCCAGTACAAGGACGACAAGCGCGAAGACGCCTACTCCACGATCAACCGCTTCATCAAGACCTATCCGGCGCAGAAGCACGTCGATTACGCCTACTACCTTCGTGGTGTGATCAACTTCGACCGCGACCGCGGTTTCCTCGACCGCTACGCCAACCAGGACATGACCAAGCGCGACCAGAGCCATACCCTGCAGTCGTTCGAGGACTTCAACGACCTGCTCGCGCGCTTTCCGAACAGCCGTTACGCCGACGACGCGCGTCAGCGCATGATCTATCTGCGCGACAACCTCGCCCGCGGTCAGCTCAACATCGCCGAGTTCTACCTGCGCGAAGGCGCCTACGTCGCCGCCGCCAACCGCGCCCAGGACATCATCGAAAAGTTCCAACGCACGCCAGCGGTCGGCGACGCGCTGGCGATCCAGATCGTCGCTTACAAGAAGCTCGGTCAGGACAAACTCGCCGCCGATGCCGAGCGTGTGCTCAAGCTCAACTACCCCAACCACCCGTACTTCGCCGGCAACTGGCCGAAACACCCGCACTGGTGGTGGCGGATGATTCCGTTCCGGGGTTGATATCGGCTGGCGATCAGGGACGGCGCCACGCCTGTTCGAAAGCCGCCTCCACATTCTTCGCGAATGCGGCGCCGTCCATCAGCGCGGAGGTGCGCATCCGCTGCGGCAAATCCCGACGCAGGTCCGCAAGGCGCTGAGCATCGTGCAATTGCATGCACACAGTGTCGATCAACGTGTCGGGCGTGGGCGCGATCCAATCGGTCAACGCCGCTGTCGTCAACAAGCTCACACCGCCGCGGGCGATCGTGCGGCTGCCTGCCACCGTGACCACGGGCACGCCCATGAGCAAAGCATCACATGTCGTCGTCGCGCCGTTGTAAGGAAAAGTGTCCAGGGCAATGTCGACGTTGCTGAACGCCGCCAGATACGTTTCGATCGGAAGGCGACCGAGGATCTCGACGCGCTCGGCAGCCACGCCTCGCTCGGCGAAAACCCTGTGAATCCGCTCTTCGATTAGGTCGCAAGTTACTCCCATCACAAACAGCCGGCTTGCCGGCACGGCAAGCAAAATCCCCGCCCAGGCACGCAGCACGGGTTCGTTCAACTTCGTTTCCTGATTGAACGATCCGAACGTCCAATATCCATTCGCCAGCCTGGGCAATGGCGAAGGCGGCGGCAGCTCGACCTGCGGCCGGTAACACCATTGGCTGTCCGGCAAACGCAGTGGCGTTTCGACTTGCCAGGCTTCCGCTCGCCCAAGC
>JAGWXP010000020.1 GCA_018969845.1 Lysobacteraceae bacterium
GGCTGCTTCTCGATTTCCTCGCTCGGCGGCATTGGCGGCACGGCGTTCACGCCCATCGTCAATGCGCCGGAAGTGGCGATCCTGGGCGTATCCAAGTCGGCAATCAAACCGGTATGGGATGGCAAGGCGTTCACGCCGCGCCTGATCCTGCCGCTGTCGCTCAGCTACGATCACCGCGTGATCGACGGCGCCGCCGCGGCGCGTTTCGCCGCGTATCTTTCGCAACTGCTCGCGGACATGCGGCGCAGCCTGTTGTAACGCACCGGAAACGACCGTGGACGAATTCACCGACATCGTCATCGTCGATCTGGACGTGAATCGCACGACTTGGTCGCGCGTGCATTCGTCCATGCGCACCTTGCATCTGAAACTCAACCGCGATCCGAATGCGGAGTGGACGCGGCTTTTTTTCGAGGAACGCAATTCGCGCGTGGAGCTCAAGCGCCACGGATTGTGGGTAGAGGATGGCTACATCGTCTTCGACTGCCTGCTCATTGACGTCGACGATTACCACCTGCCCGATATCCGCCAGTCCATCGACTACGCCAATGCACGGTCGCGCGTACTGGTCGAGGCACGCCACACCGAAGCCGAGCGTCTGCGCGACGAGGCCAAAACCGAACAACACATGCTCGCAGCGTTGCGCGCCGGCATTCGCGATGGCCGCGCGCAGGAGCCGGACGCCCCGGCAACGGCCTTACCCGCACCGGTTGCGACCCCGGTTTCTGCGGCGGTTGTGGCACCGGCTTTCGCGCCGGCTGAAGAACCGGATGCCGCAGTCGCTAACGGCACTTCGCCGCCGCCGCCCGAAGCGCCCACCGAGCCGTTGCACGCCGAACGCGAAGCCGTGCTCGAAGCCAAACGCAACGACTGGCGCGCGCGCTTTCGCGCCGCGTTTCATCGCAACAAGTAACGGGAGCACGCCGTGGCGACGACGGAAGTCAAGGTTCCGGACATCGGAAATTATACAAATATACCCGTGATCGAAGTGCTGGTGAAAGCCGGCGACACGGTCGTGAAGGATCAGGGCCTGGTCACGCTCGAGTCGGACAAGGCGACGATGGAAGTGCCCTCGACTGCCGCCGGCGTGGTCAGACAAGTCAACGTGAAAGTCGGCGACGAAATATCGGAAGGGCGCGTCGTTGCGGTGATCGAAGCGGCCGGTACCGCAGCGACGAAACCGGAAACACCGCAAGCAGCGCCGACTCCAAAAGCAGAAATAACGGCGGCCGCTCCCAAGGCCGCTTCCTCAAGCGGCCGCAAGGCCAACATCGAATGCCAGGTCTGCGTGCTCGGCTCCGGACCCGGCGGCTACACGGCAGCCTTCCGCGCTGCGGATTTGGGCCTCAACACCGTGTTGATCGAGCGCTACGCCACGCTCGGCGGCGTCTGCCTGAATGTCGGCTGCATTCCGTCGAAGGCACTGCTTCACGCGGCCAGGGTTATCGACGAGGCGGCGCACGCCAAGGACATCGGCATCGAGTTCGGCAAGCCTGCGATCGACATCGGCAAGTTGCGCGGATTCAAGGACAAAGTCGTCGCGCAATTGACCGGCGGTCTTGCCGGCATGAGCAAACAGCGCAAAGTCACCGTAGTGCGAGGCGTTGGCAAATTCGTTTCGCCGAACGAGATCGAAGTCGAAGGCGAGGATGGAACCAAACTTGTGCGTTTCGAGAAAGCGATCATTGCGGCCGGCTCGCAGGCCGTGAAGCTGCCGGGATTTCCCTGGGACGACCCGCGCATGCTGGATTCGACCGATGCGCTCCTGCTCGCCGAAGTGCCGAAAAAACTGCTCGTGGTCGGCGGCGGCATCATCGGTCTGGAAATGGCCTGCGTGTACGACGCGCTGGGCAGTCAGGTCACCGTGGTCGAATGGCTCGATCAGCTCATGCCCGGCGCGGATGCTGACCTGGTGCGGCCGCTCGCGCAGCGCCTGGGCAAGCGCTATGCCGGCATACATCTCAAGGTGAAAGTCGGCAAGGTCGAGGCAACCAAAGCCGGACTGAAGGCGACATTTGAAGGCGACAAGGTCCCGGAACCCACGGTTTACGACCGCGTGCTGGTTGCCGTCGGCCGTGCGCCGAACGGCAGGAAGATCGATGCCGACAAGGCCGGAGTGAACGTCACCGAGCGTGGCTTTATTCCGGTCGACAAGCAGATGCGTACCAATGTGCCGCACATCTTTGCGATCGGCGACGTCGTCGGCAATCCGATGCTCGCGCACAAGGCCACGCACGAAGGCAAGGTTTCCGCCGAAGTCTGCGCCGGGCAGAAGAGCGAATTCATTGCGCGCGTGATTCCGTCCGTGGCCTACACCGACCCGGAAGTGGCCTGGGTCGGCGTCACCGAAACCGAAGCCAAGCAGCAGGGACTGAAATACAGCGTTGGCAAATTCCCGCATGCCGCGTCCGGTCGCGCCATCGGCATCGCCCGCACCGAAGGCTTTACCAAGCTGATTTTCGACGAAGCCACCCACCGCATCATCGGCGCGGGCATCACCTGTCCGAATGCGGGCGAGCTGATTTCGGAACTGGCGCTCGCCATCGAGATGGGTTGCGAAGCGGGTGACATCGGTCTGACCGTGCACCCGCATCCGACCTTGTCCGAATCCGTCGGCATGGCGGCAGAGGTCTACGAGGGGACGATCACGGATTTGTATATTCCGAAGCGCAAATAGCGCTACTTGCGCTTCCTGCGCTCCGTCTTGCCATCGTACTTTGGTGCGATCTGCTCGACCACTTTGTAGTGCCGCACCAGGGGTTCCATGTCGAGCAGGTAGTTGCTGTCCTTCGGATAGTAGACCGATTTGTCAGGATTCTCGCCGGCGAACGCGCGCACTGCGTCCATGGAATCCCACAGCGACACGAGCATGATCTCGCAATGCTCGCCCTGCTCGCGGCGCAGCACGGTGACGCCGCGGTTGCCTGGTGTGGCGGCGTAATCCTTCAGCCCCGTTTCCTGCAAATAGGCCAGGTATTCGTCGGCCTTGTCCCTGGGCGTGATACCGCGCCAGATGCGAGCGATCATGTCAGTCTCCCGCTGCGTCGACTCCAGCATACCGGAGCGCGAAATGCTTTGCGCGTGTCTCAGGTTTCGACGATACCCGCGCGGCCGCGCAAGATAGCCGCCAACACGTCCGGCGCGTAGTCGAAGGAATCGTAAAACAGACGATCCTCGGGCAAACCGGCGGCGACGAAGGCGCGGCGGCCCGCGTCGATCAGCGCCGGCGGGCCGCTCATGTAAATATCGAATGCGGACAAATCGGGGTGATCTTCCAGCACTGCTGCATGGACAAGGCCGCGGCGCGCGTACGTGCCGGCGTCATCGTCCGAAATCACCGGAACAAAACGCAGGCTCGGCGCCACCGTCGTCCAGATTTCCGGAAGTTGACGCAGATACAGTTCCTGCGCATTGCGCGCACCCCAATACAGCATCATCGGGCGGCGCGTGCCCAGATGCAGAAAGTGTTCGATCAGCGCCTTGACCGGCGCGAAACCGGTGCCGCCGGCGACGAACAGCAACGGACGTTCGGAATCCTCGCGCGGCACGAAGGTGCCGAGCGGGCCTTCCACACGCAGCGTCGCGCCCGGCTCCAGATCGGTGAAGACTTGCCGGGTGAAACCCCCGCCCGCGACGTGGCGAACGTGCAGTTCGATCTCGCGGCCGGTGTGCGGCGCGTTGGCGATGGAAAACGCGCGGCGTTTGCCGCCGGGCAGCAGGACATCGAGATATTGTCCCGGCAGGCGGTTCAGGGATTCGCCTTGCGGCGGCGCCAGACGCAGTCGCATCACGTCGGGCGCGAGCAGATTCTTCTCGAGCAGGCGCAGCACGAGCACACGCTTGGGCATTGCCGCGACGGACGCCACCTCGCGCGCGGCGACGACCAGATTCGAGCGCGGCACGGCCTGGCACAACAGAACTTGACCATGCGCGACCTCCAGCGCGTTGAGCGCGCGCGGCGGGTTGTGCGGATAATGGCAATCGCCGGAAACCAGTGTCGCCTTGCAGCTTCCGCACACGCCGGAAAGACAGGAATACGGCAGCGCGAGTCCCGCGCGCCGCGCGGCGTCGAGCACGCTCTCGTCGTCGCCGATGGCAAACTGCTTGCCGCTGGCCTGCAAGGTTATGGTGAATTCCACGCGGCGATTGTCGCCGATGTTGCTATCCTCGGGCGAGTTTGTATAAAAATACCGCTCGCCCTGAGCGTAGGCGCGTAGCGCCGAAGTCGAAGGGCAATGCTACACGCGGCTTCGACTTCGCACCTGCGGTGCTACGCTCAGCCTGAACGGAATAAAGGAAACGCCATGCCGATCTGGAAACAGCCCGTCGCTCTCGAACAGCTCAACGCGCTCAACCGCAACACGATGATGGCCGCAATCGGCATCGTCTTCACCGAAGTCGGCGATGACTACCTGCGCGCGACCATGCCCGTGGATGCCCGGACGCATCGACCTTACGGGATGCTGCACGGCGGCGCCTCGGCTGCGCTCGCCGAGACGCTCGGCAGCACCGGCGGGATGATGACGATCGGCGCGGAGAACGGAGACATCGTCGGGATCGAAATCAACGCCAACCATGTCCGCGCCGTGAGATCCGGCGTCGTCACCGGCACCGCGCGGCCGCTGCATCTGGGCCGCAGTACCCAGGTCTGGGAAATCCGCATCGAAGATGAGCAGCAGCGATTGGTGTGCATCTCGCGATTGACGTTGGCAGTGGTGGCGCGCAACGCTGTCTGATGCTGTAAAAATGATCATGCTGCATTGCGGCGAAAAGCGCCTGCGGCTACCATCACCGCGATGCACTCAACAGTCGAATCCTTAGCCGAAACGCGCCGCGACTGGCGGCGGCCGCTGCGCTACCTGTGGCGCACGCCCTGGGTCTTCGTTCACGTTATCGTCGCCGTGCCGCTGGCCCTGGTGGCGTTCAGTCCGATCGGGCGGAGGGTAAGTTTGCGCAGCGAGCGCCTGGATCATTGGCTGCAACGCTGGTGGTCCGGTGGCATCGTGCGCCGCTGCGGATTCCGCATCGTGCGCGAGGGCGAGCCCTTGCCTGGCGCGGTGCTGTTCGCGGCCAATCACGTGTCGTGGCTGGATATCGAGCTGATGCACAGCCAACGCGTGATGAGTTTCGTCGCCAAGGCCGAGATCGCGCGCTGGCCGCTGATCGGTTGGCTGGCGCGTCGCGCCGGAACAATCTTCCACCGCCGTGGCAGCGGGCATTCGCTGAACGCGGTGATGGAACAGGCCGTCGAGCGCCTGCGCGGCGGCACAGCCGTGGGCGTGTTCCCGGAAGGCGGCACCGGGCCGGGCGACCGGTTGCGCACGTTTCATGCGCGCATCTTCCAGACCGCCGCCGATGCGCAGGTGATGGTGCAACCGGTGGCGATCAGCTACGGCCACGACGGGAAAATGGATTTGCGCGTGCCATTCGCGCCGGGCGAAAGTTTTTTCGCCAATGCGGTGCGTTTGATCGGCGACGCCGGCGCTGAAGCGCGGGTGCGCTTTCTCGATCCGGTGCCGATGAGTGCGGACGGCCGCCGCCAGACCGCCGAGGCGGTGCGCGCGGCGATCGCGCGGGCGCTCGACTGCGCCGAACACGCATGACCGATTCTGGCCAGATTGATTCGGGGACTTTCGATCCGCCGCGGCTGCTGCGCAATGCGCACGTACAGTCGGTGCTGTCGTCGAGTTTCCTGCGCCGCGCCGCGTTTCGCCGGCACGGGGATGCGCTGGAGCGCGCTGCAGTCGAGCACGTTCTGGATTGTGGCGGCGGCGTGCGACTGCAAGGTTTTTTTTCCGCACAACACCGAACGCCCGAGCCGCGCGCGCTCGTGGTGCTGCTGCACGGCTGGGAAGGCAGCGCGCAGTCCAATTACATCCTGCACACCGGCGCACGCCTGCTCGCCGAAGGCTGCGACGTTTTTCGCCTGAATTTCCGCGATCACGGCGGCACGCAGCACCTGAACCGCGAGTTGTTTCATTCCTGCCGCATCGGCGAAGTCGTCGGCGCGGTCGCGGAAATCGCGCGGCGTTTCCCGACGCGGCCGCTCGTCATCGGCGGATTTTCGCTGGGCGGCAATTTCGCCCTGCGCGTGGCGTTGCGCGCGCCCGATGCCGGCATTCCGCTGGCCTGGACGTTCGCCGTATGCCCGGTGATTAGTCCACGCGCGGGGCTCGCCGCGATCGAGAGTGCGCCGTGGTTCTATGAGTTCTATTTCATGCGCAAGTGGCGTGAATCCCTGCGCCGCAAGCAGGCGCTGTTCCCCGAACGCGAATTGTTCGCGCGCGAAGAGTTGCGTGGCGGCCTGCGCGACCTGACCCGCAACCTGGTCGAACGGCACACGGAATTCGACACGCTGGAAAATTATCTCGACGGCTATTCCATCGCCGGCGACACGCTTGCCGCACTCGACATTCCGGCGAACATTCTCACCGCGGAGGATGATCCGGTGATTCCGGTGGGGAATTTCCGCGCGTTGAAATTGGCGCCGACCACGGAGTTGACCATCGTTCCGCACGGCGGTCACTGCGGCTTTATCCGCGACTTTTCCCTGCGCAGCTGGGCCGAGGATTTCATCCTGGCGCAGATGCGACGGCGCCTGGGAATCTAGACGCGTCCCATCACCGGCAACAGCGCGCCGGTCACCGCGCTGGCGCGATCCGAGAGCAGGAATACGATCACGTCGGACAGTTGCGCGGGCATCACCCAGCGGGTGAAGTCGGCCTTGGGCATGTCGGCGCGGTTGGCCGCGGTGTCGATGGTGCTCGGCAGGATCGCATTCACGGTGACGCCGTGATCCTTCAACTCCTCGGCCAGCGCTTCGGTCAGGCGCGCCACGCCCGATTTCGAAGCGGCATACGCGCCCATTCCTGCGCCTGCCTTGATCGAGCCCGCTGCGCTGATGTTGACGATGCGTCCTGCGCCTGATGCGACGAGATGCGGGATCGCCGCCTTGCTCGCTGCGACCGCGGTGCGCAGATTCACGCGATACAGCAAATCCCAGGTGTCGGCGCTGCCATCGGCGAGCGTTTCCCAGCGGAAGGTACCGGCGATGTTGACCAGACCGTCAAGTCCGCCGAGCGCCTTTGCCGCGGCGTCGATAGCCGTCTTCGCGGCGGACGTGTCGGCGAGATCGACATTGCCGATGGCCGCGACGGCGGCAAACCCGTTCGGCACTGGGGCGCGGTCGATCGCAGCGACGCGCGCACCCGCCGCTGTCGCCGCTTGCACCAGTGCCGCACCGAGCGCACCAAATGCGCCGGTCACGGCGATGCGTTTGCCTTGAAGTTCCATGACGATCCTCCGTACGGTCATTCAGGGCATTGTCGCTGATAATGGCATGTATTGAGTATGTGGAATTGCGCGAATGTTAATTCAATCCGTCATTCCGGCAGGGACTGCCGGAATCCAGTTGCCAAGGACGGCATCCATGCAGTCTGGATACCGGCAATCCATGCCGGTATGACGGCACTTGATTACAACCGTCTCACTCGTGCAGCGGATTCGGCGGCAGCACCGGTTTGAAATCCGGATACGGCGGATCCGGATACACCGGTGCCGGATGTTCCTTCAGCGCCTGCATGAGTTCCGCGACGCCGCGCTCGAGCTGCGGATCGTGACCTGCGCGCGTGAGCGCCGGGTTCTGCCAGACTTCGATGTCCGGCGCGATGCCATGGTTTTCCACTTCCCACTGGCCGTGCAGACCGAACAGTGCCCAACGCGGTGCGGTGACGCGGCCGCCGTCGAGCAGCACCGGATACATGCCGATGCCGACCAGGCCGCCCCAGGTGCGTTCGCCGATCAACGGGCCGATCTTCTTGCGCTTGAAATACCACGGTAGCGCGTCGCCGCCGGAACCGGAAAACTGGTTGATCAGCATCGCCTTCGGCCCGAAGATCGCTTGTGTCGGTTCGGTATACGTCTGACCCTCGCGCGTCATCACCCGCGTCATCGCCGGGCGCGACAGATAATCGACGATGTAGTCGGCGAGTTGGCCACCGTGGTTGTAGCGTTCGTCGATCAGCGCGCCCTGCTTGTCGGTCTGGGCGAAGAAGTAGCGATTAAAGTTGGTGAAACCGCCACCGGCCGTATCGGGCAGATAGACATAGGCGAGCTTGCCGCCCGACAGGCGATCCACTTCGCGTCGGTTGTGTTCGACCCAGGCGAGGTGGCGCAAACCCTTTTCGTTGGCGATGGGAACGACCGTAACCTCGCGCGAACCGCTTCCGTTCGCACTCGGGCCTACGCGCAGCACGGTCTGCTTGCCGACTGTCTGTTGGAAGTACCCGTACAGATCGTCGTTCGCATGCACTTCGCGGCCGTTCACGGCGAGCAGGTATTCGCCGGCGCGCACGTTCACGCCGGGTTGGGTCAGCGGCGCCTGCAACTGCGGATTCCAGTTTTCGCCATCGTATACTTTTGCAAAACGGTAGCGGCCATTGGCGACGTCATAATCGGCACCGAGCAGGCCGACCGCGATCTTCGGCAGATCCGGCATGCTGCCGCCGCGCACGAACATGTGTCCGACCGACAGGTAGGCGAGCATCTTGCGGAACAGAAAGTTGAGATCTGCGCGGCTGCCGACACCGGCCAGATAGGGCCGGAAGTGCTTTTCTGCGGCGGCGATGTCGAGACCGTGAAAATGCGGGTCGTAGAAGAAGTCGCGTTCGATGCGCCAGACTTCGTTATACATTTGCGTCCATTCCTCGCGCGGCAGCACATGCACCTCCATTGCGGCCGTGTCGATCTTGCCCTCGCCCGGCTTCGCGGGCTTGTCGGCCGCGGCGATCGACCAGTTTTCTTTGCCGATGCGGATCAACATCTTGTTGCCGTCGGCGGACAGCGCAAACGCGGTGACGCCTTCGGCGAGCGTCTCGGTTTTGCGCTTCTTGAGATCAAAGCGCTTGAGCGTTGCGGGGCTTTCTTCATCGGCGACTTGCGGTGCTTCGAGCAGATACAGTTCGCCGGTTTTGCCCGCGCTCATGCCGGTGAAGTTGGCCGGCGGAATCGGCAGCGCGAGCGTGCGCTGGAGCAGGCCGTCGAAGTCGATGGCGACGGTTTGCGCGTCGGATCGGGATTTGCCCTCGTCCCGTCTTTTATCTTTATCGTTCTTCTTGCCGTCGTCGCCGGACGTGGCCGAAGCGTGCGGCGTCACGCCTTTGTCCTCGTCGCTTTCCGGCGCCAGCGGCGAAGGCAGGTTCTTGCCCAGCACGGCGACATACACGCTGCGCGTGACCGGATGCGCTTCGCTGGTCATGTCCAGCCAGCCCGGCGACAGGCCGCTGTCGGTGCTCGCCGTGAAATACAGGTATTTGCCGCTCGCATCGAAAACCGGATACAGGCAATCGCTCATGCCGTCGGTGATTTGCGTCGCCTTGTGCGAATCCAGCGAATACACGAACACAGCGTGCAGGTGATTCGGCAACTGCTTGGTGTAGGCGATCCAGCGACCGTCCGGCGACCAGGCCTGGTCGAATTCGTGTAGCGGCGTGTCGAACAGGTCGGTGTCGATCTTCACGGGTTTTGCGTCGGCCAGATCCACCACCCACAGGTTCAGGCGTTTGTCGCTGTAGGCAATGCGCTTGCCGTCCGGCGACCAGCGCGGCGAGTAGAAGAATGACGGCGGCAGACCGAGATCGATCCTGCGCGGCGGTTTCAAACCATCCTGATCGCGGATGTAGAGCGCATACTCGCCCGAGGCATCGGAGAAATACGCCACCGATTTGCCGTCCGGCGACCACGCCGGATCGCGCTCGGCGGCGTTTTCCGTGCGCGTGATGTCGCGCACGTCGCCCTTGTCGGCGGGCACCGTGAAGATGTCGCCATGCGCCTCGAACACCGCACGCGCCCCGGTGGCGGAAATTCCCCAGTGTTCGATTTCCTTCGCCACTTTCTTGAAGTACGGCACCGTCTGCGGCAGCGGACCGTCGACGCTCACCGGCACGATCGAGTTCTTGCCGCTGGCAAGATCGAGCAGATGCAGTTCGCCCATCTGCGTGTAGACGATCGCGCCGGCGCCGGCGCTCGCCCCGTCGATCGGGTAGCCGTCATTGGCGACGAGCTGCGCAAGCTTGCCGGTGGCGGTGTCGTAATCGAACAGGGTCGCCGGACCGTTACGGTCGGACAGAAAATAGACGTGACTTCCGAGCCACATCGGATCGGAGTCGCTGGAATTCTCGCGCGGGACTTTCGTCACGCTCGAATCCGACAAGCGCGCGATCCAGATGCGCGGCGTCTGGCCGCCCTGATAACCGCGCCAATCCGGCTCCCACTGGAACACCGGGTTATAGGCAATCTGCTTGCCGTCCGGGGAAAGCGCGCCTTGCTCAGCCATGGCCAACGGCAATGCCCGCGGCAGACCGCCGGACAAGGGCAGCAGATACAGCTGCGAGGAATCGTTGGCGGCATCGCGATTGGAGCGGAGCAGTACGGATTTTCCGTCAGGCGACCAGCCCACTGCCTCATCCGCAGCCGGATGCCAGGTCAGCCGACGTGGCGTGCCGCCCGCCGTCGGCACCACGAACACATCCGGATTGCCGTTCGCGATGTCGGTGTACGCGACCCGAACGCCGTCCGGCGAAAACACCGGATCCATCGCCGTGCCGGCGCCGCCAACGAGCAAGGAAGCCGCGCCGCCCGCACGCGGCACCGTCCAGATCTCGCCGCCGTAAGCGAAGGCAATGCGCGTGGCCGATACGCTCGGTGTTTGCAAGAGTAGCGGCGCGGCCTGCGCGCCAATCATTCCAGTCAACAGGCACAAGCCCGACAACCACGACGCAGCGCGCATGAAATTCTCCGGATCCGGCGGCAAAGCGCGAGTGTAGGCCGCAGTCCGACTCGCTCAAACCTGCCATTGGTAACACCCTGCGGCATAATAGCGATCCGCCCCATCGCTGATTACCCGTGACCGATCTTCAAGAAGCATTGAAACTGCACCGCGCCGGCGACCTCGATGCCGCCGAGGCCGCGTACCGTGCGCGGCTGGCCGCTGAGCCCGAGGATGCGGATGCGCTGCATCTGCTCGGCGTGTTGCTGCACCGGCGTGGCAACGCCGCACAGGCCGAGGAGTCGATCCGGGATGCGCTGTTGCGCGACCCGGATTGCGCGCAATTCCATCTGTCCCTCGGCGGCGTGCTGATGCAGCAGGGCCGCGAGGATGAGGCGCATGCGGAGTTCGAGCGCGCGCTCGAACTCGACCCGAATGCGCCCGAGGCGCACGCACTGTTGGGCTTCGTGCACGCGCGCGCGGGCGACATGGCCGCCGCCGAAGAGCGTTTCAAGATCGGCCGACGCGCGGAGGCGGACGATCCGCTGCTGCTGCTTGGCCTGGGCAATCTGTATCTGGCACGTGAGCAGCCGGACAACGCCCTCAAGTTTCTGACGCGCGCGGCGGAACAAAAGCCCGTGGACGCCACGATCCAGTTCAGTCTCGGCCGCGCTTTCTTCGAACAGGGTAACTACGCCTTCGCGGACAAGGCGTTCGAGAACGCGCTGCGCCTTGACCCGAATCTGTCGCGCGCGCGCCTGTATCGCGGCCGCGTGTGCGTGCGCGAGAAGCGCTATGCGGACGCCCAGGCGATCTACGAGGATCTGCTCGCGCGCAAGCAGCAGCAATTCGGCGCTCTGGCGGGACTCGGCGACTGCGCGCGCCATCGCGGCCATGTGCTGCGCGCGCTCAAGTTCTACCGCCGCGCCCTGGCGCTGGAGCCGGACAATCCCGGCGCGGCGAACGCCTGTGCCTGGTGCATGGAAAAACTCGGCGATCTGGCCGGCGCGGCGGAGTATCTCGCCGGCGCGCTGCAACGCGCCCCGGACGCCGCCTGGTTGCGCACACCGCTGTCGGGTCTGCTCGAGCGCCTCGGTCGCGGCGAGGAAGCCGCACGCGTGCGGGCCGGCTGATACGCGCAAACCGGATTCTCTGAGGCAAATCATGAACGCCAACCTCGATAGTGCCGCCGCCGCGCTCGAACGCGCTCGCCAGCTTGCCGCCGCGGGCCGCGGTGAGGATGCACGAGCCGAATACGACCGCGTTCTCGCCGTCCAGCCCGAGCACGCCGAGGCCCTGGCGTTTCTGGGCTCGCGCGAGCTGGCGCTTGGGCGGCTGCCGAATGCCATCGACTACCTGCAGCGTGCGGCGCGATCCAACCCCGACGAAGCGCAAATCCAGTTGAGTCTGGGCAGCGCGTATCTGGCCGCACGACGGCTGGACGAGGCGCGCGCGGCACTCGCGCGCTGCCTGGAACTGGCGCCGACAGCCTACGTGGCGCGGTTGCAGTATGCGACGGTGCTGGAGCAGTCCGGGACTGCCGATGCCGCGCTGGCCCAGTATTTCGGCGCGATCGTACAGGCGCAAAATCAAGGACGCTGGCTGAGCGACGCCAGCACGTCACCGCTGCTGCGTGCGCAGGTCAAACATGCCATGCGCTTCTCGTTCGATGGCCGCAAGCGCCTGTTCGAAGCCCTGCTTGCACCCTACATTGCGCGTCACGGCGAAGCGGCCATGGCGCGCGTGGCAAAATGCCTGAAAACTTATCTTGGCGAGATTGCGCCGAACTACCCCGATCCGCGCCAGATTCCGAAGTTCCTGTACTTCCCGGATCTGCCGCCTGCCACGTATTTCGATCGCGTGCTGTTCCCCTGGTACGAAATCCTGGAAAGCTGCTGGACGGCAATCCGAGAGGAATTGAATGCGGTCATGCGCGAGCCCCATACGCTGGCGCCGTTTCTCGGCGATCA
The DNA here is from genome assembly GCA_018969845.1 of Lysobacteraceae bacterium. Classification (GTDB taxonomy): domain Bacteria; phylum Pseudomonadota; class Gammaproteobacteria; order Xanthomonadales; family Rhodanobacteraceae; genus Rudaea. The sequence goes on from JAGWXP010000020.1 coordinate 12,736, forward strand.
TCCGCCCGAAGCCATTAAAGGCTATCTTGGTGGCGTGGAAAACCCGGTCTGGGATGCGTATTTCTTCTACCGCCACGGCGAACGCTTCGACGCGCACCACGCACGCTGTCCGCGCACCAGTGCCGCGCTGGAGTCGCTGCCGACATTGGTGCGCATTCGCGAGCACGCGCCGGAGGTGTGTTTTTCGGTACTCACACCAGGCACCCACATTCTCAAGCACCGCGGGGTGACCAACACGCGTCTGGTCACGCATCTGCCGTTGATCATCCCGGACAATTGCGCGATCAGCGTTGGCGGCGAGGAAAGGGTCTGGCGCGAGGGTGAGTGTTTCAGTTTCGATGACACCTACGAGCACGAAGCCTGGAATCGCAGCGACCGCACCCGCGTGGTCATGCTGCTGGACGTATGGAATCCGTATATGACCGCCGCCGAATGCGAGGCGATCACTGGGTTGATCGAGGGTATCGGCGATTTCAATCAGGCGGCGGGTATCGACCGGCATTGATTTACTACATTGGTGCGTATCGCGAAATTGGTGCACCAATTTGGTGATTTAAGATGTCGATCGTCGCGCTAAAAATAGTTCATCTTATTGATTAAATTCACTATTACCTATTGGCATCGGCCTTGCTAAAGAGCGGCATACCCCACCCCAGGAGCCCGCGATGTCCGCCGACAAGGTTTTCGATCTGATCAAGAAGCACAACGTCGAATTCGTCGACCTGCGCTTCGCCGACATGCTCGGCAAACAGCACCACGTCACCTTTCCCGCCCACGCCGTCGATGCCAGCACCTTCGAGGACGGCAAGATGTTCGACGGCTCATCGATCACCGGCTGGAAGGGCATCAACGATTCGGACATGGTGTTGATGCCGGATCCGGCCAGCGCCGTGCTCGATCCCTTCGCTGCGCACCCGACGTTGAACCTGGTTTGCGACGTGCTCGAGCCCTCGACCATGCAGGCGTACTCGCGCTGCCCGCGTTCCATCGCCAAGCGTGCCGAAGCGTTCCTGAAATCCACCGGCGTCGCCGACACCGCGTTCTTCGGTCCGGAACCGGAATTCTTCATCTTCGATTCGGTGCGCTGGCACAACGACATGCAGGGCGCCGGTTTCACGATCGAGTCCGAGGAGGGCGCGTGGAGTTCCAATCGCGAGTTCGAAGGCGGCAATTCCGGCCATCGCCCGGGCGTGAAGGGCGGCTATTTCCCGGTTGCACCGGTGGATTCGCTGGGTGACCTGCGCGGCGAGATGTGCAAGACGCTGGAAGCGATGGGTCTTACCGTCGAAGTGCATCACCACGAAGTCGCCACCGCAGGCCAATGCGAGATCGGCACGAAATTCAGCACGCTCGTGCACAAGGGCGATGAACTGCTCACGCTCAAGTACGTGATCAAGAACGTCGCGCACGCGCACGGCAAGACCGTCACCTTCATGCCGAAACCCATTGTCGGCGACAACGGTTCCGGCATGCACGTCCATCAGAGCCTCGCCAAGGGCGGCACCAACCTGTTTGCCGGCGATTTGTACGGCGGCCTGTCGCAGACTGCGCTCTACTACATCGGCGGTGTCTTCAAGCACGCGCGCGCGATCAACGCGTTCACGAATTCGACGACGAACAGTTACAAGCGCTTGGTGCCCGGATTCGAGGCGCCGGTGATGCTGGCCTACTCCGCGCGCAACCGCTCGGCGAGCTGCCGCATTCCGTTCGTGCACTCGCCCAAGGCGCGGCGCATCGAAGTGCGTTTCCCCGATCCGATGAATTCCGGCTATCTCGCCTTCACCGCGCTGATGATGGCGGGGCTGGACGGCGTCCTCAACAAGATCGACCCAGGCGCGCCGATGGACAAGGACTTGTACGACCTGCCGCCGGAAGAGGAGAAGAATATCCCGACCGTGTGCTCGAGCCTGGATCAGGCACTCGAGGCCCTCGACAAGGATCGCGCCTTTCTCAAGGCCGGCGGCGTATTCAGCGACGACTTTATCGACGCGTATATCGAAACCAAGCTCGCCGAGGTGACGCGTTTCCGCGCGGCTACGCATCCGATCGAGTATGCGATGTATTACAGTCTCTGAAACGCACGCACGCATGCGCCTGCCACGCGCAGGCGCATTCAGGCCTGTTGGTGCGCGGCATCGGTCTGACGCTTGAATTCGCGCATGCGCTTGAGCCACAACGCATTGTGCTCGGCGTCGCGTTCCAACCGCGGGTCTGGAATGGTGCTGAACGGAATGCGCATGGGCGCGGCTTCGAGCGCGTCTTGCATGCCGCCGAAGTAAAGCGTATTGCCGCCGTAGCGGCGATTGATACGGTCGAGTACGCCGTTCACGGCGCGATTTTTTCTTTCGTCGACGAACAGCGAAGCGGTACTCTCGGCGCGCCGCTGCAGACGCTGCAGTGTCACGCTCACCGCCAATGGCAGCGGCCTGCCGCCGCGTAACGGCAGGCGCTGCGTATGCCGGTCGCGACCATCCAGCGCATGCGCAAGCTGGCGCAGTAATTCGCGGCTGTCGTCGGTGGCGTCGAAACGGATTTCGCCCTGCCAGGCGTCGGCGCCGAGATGGCGCACGCGTACCGTCATGGCCGCGGCGACAAAGCCTTCGTTGCGCAACCGCATCGCCGCCTTGACCAGCAGTTTCTTCAGCACCGCGCGCGCGCCGGCGGGTGTGCGCCATTCCGGTCCGAGCACGTGCGAGTGACCGAAGCTGGCGCGCGCGGATTCGCGGTACGTCTGCCACTCGCCGTGCAACGCATCGAAGAAGCGCTCGCCTTCGATGCCGCCCCACAGGCCGCGCAGCGCCGCTTTGTCCAGTGCGCACAATTGTTCGACGCGACGGATGCCGTGCGCGTGCAGGCGCTGCTCCATCGCCGAGCCGATGCCGCACAGGTCGGATAATTCCAGCCGGTGCAGGGCGCGCGGCAGATCACCCGCTTCCAGCACCACCAAGCCGTCGGGTTTCTGCATGTCGGTCGCGGTCTTGGACAGGAAATGATTCGGCGCAATGCCGATCGAACAGCGCAGCCAGTCGCCGACGCCGTGCACAGCCGACTTGATGCGGTGCGCGATGGCGATGGCGTTCGTGCGCTCGCGCTCGCGCCCGATCAGCTTGCAGGCGACCTCGTCGATCGAGCCGACGTAGTCGATCGGAAGGCAGGTTTCGATCGCGTGCTTCAGGCGATGGTGGTAATCCACGTACAGCGGCGGCTGGGCGAGGACGAGCGCGATCTGCGGACACAATTTGCGCGCCTCGCGCACCAGGGTGCCGGTGCGCACGCCGAAGGTTTTCGCCTCGACGCTGGCGGCGATGCAGCAGGTCGTCTCGGCCAGGACCGGCACCACGCCGACCGGGCGTCCGCGCAATGCGGGATTGGCCTGCTGTTCGACCGAGGCGAAATAGGAATTGAAATCGACGAACAGGCTGCGCAGGCTCATGGCACGGTTCCGGCGGACGCGTGCCGGGAGTTGAGCCTACTCCGGTCTCAGCCGGGGAGACACGAAAAATTTTTCCGAATCGGGCACGACGGCAATCGATTTCGCACTAAAATGGTGCAATGTCGGTTGCCACAATACCATCGGGGATTTCCGCCAATGCCATGGCTTTGGTCGATCAGCTGACGACGGGCATTGCCGTACTCGACGGCGCCCTGCGCTTTGTCCACGTGAATCCGGCTTTTGTCGAATTGACCGGATTGGCGCGCTGGCGTGGCTGCCCGCTGGAAGTGCTGGGCGATGCCGCCGCGGCGCTGACTGCCCTGATCGAACGCACGCAGACCGCGCAGGCGCCATCGACCTTGCGGGGGTTGGAAATTTCCGCGCATTCCGCCTCCGTCCGCGTCGATGTCACGGCCGGGGCATGCGCCGCCGGCACGCTGCTGGAAGTGTGCGTGCCGAGTCCGCAAGACACGTTACAGGCGCCGATGCAAATCTCGCACAGCCTGCGCGGACTCGCGCACGAAGTGAAGAATCCGCTCGCCGGCCTGCGCGGCGCGGCGCAACTGTTGCGCCGCCGCGCCGCCGAGCCAGACCAGCAGCGCCTCGCCGAGCTCATCATCGCCGAGGCCGATCGTCTCGGCGCGCTGGCCGATCGCCTGCTGCAACCGGCGGGCAAGCCGCATCTGTCCGTGGTCAATCTGCACGAGGTCGCCGAGCGCGCGCGCGCGCTGATCGCCATCGAAGCCGCGCCGGAAATCCGCATCGAGCGCGATTACGACCCCAGCCTGCCGGCGTTTCGCGGCGACGCCGATCGTCTGTTGCAACTGCTGCTGAACCTCTTGCGCAATGCGTTGCAGGCTGGCGCGATGGAGATTCGGCTGCGCACGCGTGCCGAGCACGCCGCCGTGCGCAACGGACAATCGGGGCGTCTGGCGCTGCGTCTGGACGTGATCGACGACGGCCACGGCGTAGCGGAATCCTTGCGCGAATCGCTGTTCGCGCCGCTGGTGTCCGGGCGCGCGGATGGTACCGGTCTCGGTCTGGCGCTGTCGCGCGAGATCGCGGCGGAGCACGACGGGCAACTGGATTACCGCAGCCGTCCGGGCCACACCGTATTCAGCCTGTTGCTTCCCGCGGAGCCTCGGCATGGCTGAAATCTGGATTGCAGACGATGACGCGTCGATTCGATTTGTGCTCGGCGAAGCGCTGCGCGAGGATGGCGCAGCGGTGCGCGAATTCGCCGACGCCGAAAGCCTGCTTGCGGCGCTCGACGGCGCCGTCCCGGATGTTGCGCTGAGCGACGTGCGCATGCCGGGCGCGAGTGGATTGAAACTGCTCGACGAAATCAAGGCGCGCGGACTGCATATCCCGGTAATCGTGATGAGTGCGTTCACCGACGTGGCATCGACCGCGGCCGCCTACCGCACCGGCGCGTTCGATTACCTGCCCAAGCCTTTCGACCTGGATCAGGTACGCGCCGCGGTCGAGCGCGCGCTGGCGCAATCGCGGCCGCCGCCGCCGCTGCCCGCGCACGAGCCCGAACAGGAATTGATCGGCAGCGCACCGGCGATGCGCGAATTGTTCCGCCGCATCGGCCGCGTCGCGGCCACGGATTTGAACGTGCTCGTCACCGGCGAAACCGGCACCGGCAAGGAACTGGTCGCGCGCGCCCTGCACCGGCACAGCGCGCGCGCGCCGCGTCCCTTCGTGGCCATGAACACGGCGGCGATTCCCGCTGAACTGCTGGAATCCGAACTGTTCGGCCACGAGGCCGGCGCGTTCACCGGCGCGCTCAGACGTCATCCGGGCCGCTTCGAGCAAGCCGAAGGCGGAACGCTGTTCCTCGACGAGATCGGCGACATGCCGCTGGCCTTGCAGACTCGCCTGCTGCGTGTGTTGGCGCAGGGCGAGTTCTACCGCGTCGGCGGGCGCGAGCTGATTCGCGCCGACGTGCGCGTGATCGCGGCGACGCACCAGGATCTCGACGCGAAAGTCGAAAACGGGCAGTTCCGCGCCGACCTGTTGCACCGGCTCGACGTCGTGCGTCTTCATTTGCCGCCGCTGGGCGAACGCCGCGAGGACATTCCGCTGCTTGCCGCACGTTTTCTGGCGCGCGCGGCGGCCGACATGCGCCTGGAGGCAAAGAATTTCTCGCCCGCCGCACTTGGCGCCTTGGCGCAGATGCCGTGGCCGGGCAATGTGCGCCAGCTCGAAAACCTGTGCCGGCGCCTGGCGGTGATGGCTTCGGGCCGCGAGATTCGCGTTTCGGATTTACCGTCGCAGGACGCCGGAAAAACCGCGGGCGCCGGCTGGCAAGACGTGCTGCGGCGTGCCGCGCGCGAACGTCTGGCGCGAGGCGAGCGTAACGTCTATGCGCAACTGCGCGCCGCATTCGACCAGGCCTTGCTCGAAGCGGCGCTCACGGAAAACGGCAATCAGCGCGGCCGTGCCGCTGCGCAGCTCGGTCTCGGGCGAAATACACTGACGCGCAAACTGGGCAGTTCGCGCATACGCAAACGGAGCAAGCCATGACGCACGCCAATGCAGTCCGCATCCGCGCAGCGCGCGCGGACGATCTGGAAACGCTGACGGCTTTCAACGCCGCGATGGCGCGCGAAACCGAGAACAAGGCGCTGGATCCGATCGCGCTGCGGGCCGGTGTCGCACGGGTGCTGGCGGAACCCGCGCGCGGCTTCTACCGGGTCGCCGAAGTCGATGCGGCCGTCGTCGGCTGCCTGATGGTCACCTTCGAATGGAGCGACTGGCGCAACGGTGACTGGTGGTGGCTGCAAAGCGTCTATATCGCGCCCGAATACCGCCGCCACGGCGTGTTCCGCGCGTTGTATGCGGAAGTCGAGCGCTGCGCGACCGGGCGCGCCGATGTGGTCGGCATACGCTTGTACGTGGAACAAGGCAACGTGCGGGCACAGCGCACCTACGCCGCACTCGGCATGCATGAGGATCAGTACCGCATGTACGCAAAAACCCTGCGCGCGGATGTCCGCGCACTACTGGGCGATTGACGGCGCGATAGCGTTATGGCCTTGGCGGCGCATGTTGCTGATGGCGACAGGCGATAGGGCGGCGATCCCGCGCTCCGGTACCAAGTATAATTCGCGCTTTCGCAACGGACTTTTGCATCGGATATGTCGACATTTCTGAACTACAAGACATTCTGGGACGCCAAAGCGAGCACGCCGCAAGACGCGATGATCGCCGTGGACGGCAGCAGCAACGAGGACGTGCTGCGACATACCGGCGCATACAGTGCGCGCCAAGTCGCGGTGGCTCTCGATTTGCAACCCACGGATCGCGTGCTCGAACTGGGCTGTGGCGTCGGCCGCATCGGCCGTGAACTGGCTCCGCGTGTGGCACATTGGGAAGGCGCCGATATTTCGACGAACATGCTCAAGGTGGCTCGCGAGCGCCTGGCGGCCCAGGCCAACATTGGCTTTACCGAACTCACCCGGACGAGCCTGCGACCGCTCGCTGATGCCAGTTTTGACAAGGCTTACAGCGTCGCCGTGTTCATCCACATGGACAAGGAGGACTTCTATCTTTACGTCGAAGACTTGGCGCGCGTACTCAAGCCCGGCGGCTTGTTGTATTTCGATGCGTGGAATTTGACCAGTGCCGTGGGCTGGCGCCGGTTCGCGATGGAAATCAACCAGCACCGCAATGCTGATCCGGCGCTGCGCAAGGACGTGGCGCGCAACCAATTCACGTCCCCGGAGGAGGTGCGTGCATTCCTGCAGCACGCGGGGTTTGAAACCCTGGGCTTGTTCGCGGATTCGCCGTGGGTGCAGGCAGTAGCGCAGCGGCGCGGTACGGGCGATACCGCCGCGCAAGCGCGCCGCGTTCAGGCTTCCGCACCGCGCATTGTGTATACCCCGCTATGGACTGAATTGTTCAGCTCGATGATGCAGGTGTTGGCCGAAGGCACGATGTCGCCGGCCGATGGCCTGAAGCTGCTTGCCGACGATGCGCGTGGCGAGGAGATTGCCATGTTCCGCGCAGCCTACGGCGCGATGCTCCGTACCGCCGCAGCGAATCAGGCGTTGTGACCTTTGTATAACGTGTTGTGCGCCGGTCTGAGTTCGTGCTCGGGGCGGCTCGTCGTGTAGTAGTACAAGGCCAGTGATTGGCGAAATGCGCCATCCGGTGCAGACCACGGTGCCGGGTGGCCGTGGAACGTGTCCGAGCGTGTGGCGAACAGTACGGCGCGGTTGAACAGCGGCTCGACGCAACGCACCCGGCGCGAGCCGGTGGTATCCCACAATTCCAGCTCACCGCCGTATCCGGGCTGCCACTGTGGCGTAAGGTAGATCAGCAAGTTCAGGCGCCGGTGCGCCTGCAAGCGCGGGTGCCAGTTGAAGTCCGCATGGATGCCCAGGTGATCGCCTTGCCGGCTCAGATGCAAGCCGCCGCCGGCGAGGTGCGGATCCGGCAGCAGATGCTCGATGCCGCTCAGGCGCTCGAGAAAACTCACGAATGGTCCGGAATTGAGGTCGTGCAAGGCCGCGCGGTGCGCGGCGGGAAAGCGTTCTTCATGCGCGCTGGCAAGCTTCATTTCCACGGTCGGGATGCCGAAATGGTCCCAGGCCATGGCATCGTCCGGCAACGGGAAAAGCCGTGCGAGTTCTGCGGCGCGATCCGGCCGCAGGAAATCGTCGATCACAACATGCGGGTAGGGAGCGGCTTCGCTGAATTCCGCACGGCGTGCCTCGGCCAGCTGCGTCAGGGTATCCAGATCGAAAACGTAGGGCATACAATACGGAACATAGGCGGGCCGGGCATGATAGCAGCACGGCTGCGCGTACCCGATCGCGAGAGGACGTTACCGTGACCAATCCGCAACGCGTCGCCATTCTCGGCGGAGTCCGCATTCCGTTCTGCCGCAACAATACGGCTTACGCCGACGTCGGCAATTTCGGCATGGCGGTCAAGGTGCTGGGTGCGGTAGTCGAAAAATTCGGCCTGCACGGCGTGGAGCTGGGCGAGGTCGCATTCGGCGCGGTGATCAAGCACGCCTCGGACTGGAACCTCGCGCGCGAAGCGACGCTGTCCTCCGGTCTGGCCGCGACCACGCCGGGGTTCACCACCGCGCGCGCCTGCGGCACCTCGCTCGACAATGCGATCGTCGTCGCCAACAAGATCGCTGCGGGGCAGATCGAGGCCGGCATCGCCGGCGGCGCGGACACCACCAGCGATGTGCCCATCGTCTACAGCCGCGCGCTGCAGCAACGCCTGCTGCGGGTCAACCGCGCGCGGGGCGGCTGGGAGAAATTCAAGACCGCGGTCAGCGGATTTTCCCTGTCCGAACTCAAGCCGAGTTTTCCCGGCGTGATGGAGCCGCGCACCGGCTTGTCGATGGGTGAGCACTGCGAATTGATGGCCAGGCAGTGGAAGATCCCGCGCCAGGACCAGGACGCTTTCGCTTTGGCAAGTCATCAGAAAGCCGCCGCCGCATACGCGCGCGGATTCTTCAGCGACCTTGTCGTGCCATTCCGCGGCGTGGATCGCGACAACATCCTGCGCCCGGACACCACGCTGGAAAA
>JAGWXP010000176.1 GCA_018969845.1 Lysobacteraceae bacterium
AGTTCGCCGCGGTTGATTGCCGCCAACTGTTCGCGCGTACAATAGATCCGCCGAATCTTGTTGCCGTGCGGGAAATGCCGCGGCGTATCGGCGTCGCCGTCATTGAGCGCCTTGCCGGCGAGCAGCGCCGCGAGTTTTTGCTTGCGCTCCTTCTTCTCGCGCGCGACGCGCTCGGCTTCGCGCTGCGCCTGCGCGGACTCGGCGCGCTCGGCCTGCGCGCGCCGCGCATAGGCATGCGCGAGATCGACGTCCGGCGCCGCCGGTCTCGTCTTGGCCCTGTTTGCAACGTGCGACGGCTTTTGCGCAGAAGGTTTCGACTGCTGCTTCGGCTTTTCGGCGAACCCGGCCTTGAGCAATTGGTCGCGTAGTGAGTCGGACATGGCGTGAAAATTCCATGAATCAACACGTCATGCTTGCATGACGAGCAAAATCATTCTGAGCATCAGTAATGTGGAGGCGGAGGTTCGTCGCGGGCGTCGTGCGCTAGTGCGGCGTTGACCTGCCCCAGTTCGCCGCGAAACTGCGCGATCTCGCGCTGCAAATCCCGCAGGATGCGATCCTGCGCGGCCACGGTCGCATCCAGCGACTGCACGGTCTGATCCAGAAACGCAATGCGCGTTTCCAATTCGGTCAGACGCTGTTCGAAATTCATGCTCATTGCAAATCACAGGCGCCCATCGACGGCATCGGTCGGCAACAGATATTTCACGTCGTAGATCACGGCTTTGGGCTTGGCGAACGCGCGCACCCCGGCGGCGCCGAGTTCGCGGAACTGGCGATGCGCCACCGCCAGCACGATGGCGTCGTAGCCAGCGTGCGCAGGCGTGTCGATCGGGCGGATGCCGCATTCGCGTTCGCATTCGTCCTTGTCCGCCCACGGATCGAGCACATCCACGTTCGCATGGCAGGCGCGCAGTTCGTCGACGATTTCTCTCACCCGCGTATTGCGCAGGTCGGGGCAATCCTCCTTGAACGTGATGCCGAGCACGAGGATGCGGCTGCCGACGACGTCGATGCGCTTGAGCGCCATCAGGCGCAGGATTTGCGCGGCGACATGCGCGCTCATGCCTTCGTTGATGCGGCGCGCGGCACTGATCAGCTCCGGGTAATGCCGCGCTTCGCTGGCCTTGTGGATCAAATAATACGGATCGACGCCGATGCAATGTCCGCCAACCAGGCCAGGGCGAAATTTCAGGAAATTCCACTTCGTTCCGGCGGCTTCGAGCACGGCTTCGGTGTCGATGCCGAGCTTGCCGAAGATCAGCGCCAGCTCATTGACCAGGGCGATGTTGACGTCGCGCTGGATGTTCTCGATCGCCTTGGCCGCCTCGGCCACGCGAATGCCCGGCGCGCGGTGCGTCCCCGCGCGCACAATGCGCCGGTACAGCGCATCGACGAACTCCGCCGCTGCCGGCGTGGAGCCAGACGTCACCTTGACGATGTCGGCCAGGCGCCGCTGCTTGTCGCCGGGATTGATCCTTTCCGGGCTGTAGCCGACGAAGAAGTCCGTGTTCAATCGCAGGCCGGAAACGCGCTCGAGCACCGGTACGCAGACCTCTTCCGTCGCGCCCGGATACACGGTGGATTCGTAAATCACCACATCGCCGCGCTTGAGCGCCGTGCCGATGGTTTCGCTCGCGGATACGAGCGGCGACAGATCCGGCATCTTGTGCGGCGTTACCGGCGTCGGCACGGCGACGATGTAAACGTTGCAATCCTTCAATAGCGCGGTGTCGGCGCTGAATCGCAGGTGCTTTGCGGACGTCAGTTCCGCCGTCTCGACTTCGCCGGTGGCATCGCGTCCGGCCCGAAGTTCGGACACGCGCGCCGGATTGCGATCGTATCCCAGCGTGGGAAATTCGCGGCCGAGCGCCACAGCCAGCGGCAGGCCGACGTAGCCCAGGCCCGCCACGCCGATGCGTGCATCCGCGAGTTGCAGGGAAAAACTCATGCGTGTCCGCCCGCACGACGCACGCTGCGACCACGGCCGATGCCGTAGTAGGCGATGCCGGCGGCCTCCACGGCGGCCGGTTCGTAGATGTTGCGGCCATCGATCACGACTGGCGCACGCAAGGCCGATTTGATGCGAGCGAAATCTGGGCTCCAGAACGCCTTCCATTCGGTGATGACGACAAGCGCATCAGCGGTTTCCAGTGCGGCGTACATCTCGTCGCACAAGGTGAGATCAGCGCGCTTGCCGTAAAGGCGCGCTGCTTCTTCGCGCGCTTCCGGATCGAAGGCGCGCACCTTCGCTCCCGCAGACCACAACTGCTCGAGCAGACGCTGGCTCGGCGCCTCGCGCATGTCGTCGGTGTTCGGCTTGAACGCGAGGCCCCACACCGCGATGGTCTTGCCGGCGAGCTTGGCGGCGAAATGTCGGCTCAGCAGTTCGAACAGTTTTTCCTTCTGGTTGCGATTGACGGTTTCCACGGCGTCGAGCACGCGTGCCTCGTAGCCATGCCCGCGTGCGATGCGTTCCAGCGCCTGCACGTCCTTGGGGAAACACGAACCGCCGTAACCGGCGCCCGGATAGATGAAGGAATAGCCGATGCGCGGATCAGAACCGATACCGTGACGCACCAGTTCGATGTCGGCACCCACCCGCTCGGCGATATTCGCCATCTCGTTCATGAAACTGATCTTGGTGGCCAGCATGGCGTTGGCCGCGTACTTGGTCAGTTCCGCCGAACGCGCATCCATTAACACAATGCGCTCGTGGTTGCGGTTGAACGGCGCGTACAGAGCCTTCAACTGCTCGATCGCGCGCGTGCTGTTTGATCCGATGACGATGCGATCCGGGCGCATGCAATCCTTGACTGCATCACCCTCTTTCAGGAATTCGGGATTGGAGACGACGTCGAACGCGTGCGCCACGCCACGCCGCGACAATTCGGCGGCGATCGCCTCGCGCACGCTATCGGCAGTTCCCACCGGTACGGTGGATTTGTTGACGACCACGCAGTATCCATCGATGTGCGCGCCGATGCTGCGCGCGACCGTTAGCACATGCGACAGGTCCGCGCTGCCATCCTCGTCCGGCGGCGTGCCGACGGCGATAAACAGCATCTGGCCGTGGGCGATGCCCTGGGCGGCATCGGTGGTGAACTTCAGGCGTCCGGCGGCGCGGTTGGATGCGACCAGCTCGGCCAGGCCGGGCTCGTAGATAGGCATCTTGCCCTGCTCCAGATCCGCGATCTTGGCCGCATCGACGTCCACGCAAACGACATCGTTGCCGACCTCGGCGAGACACGTGCCGGTGACCAGGCCCACGTAACCGGTGCCGAACAGGGTAATCCGCATCGAAATTTCCCGGCGCGCTGGGGAGAGCGTGCATTGTAGTGAGTACGGCCACGGTGACCAAGCCGCGCACATGAAAAGGGCGCGGTTTCCCGCGCCCTTTCAATACTCGTCTGAAACCGGATCAGTCTTTCTTCGGTTCCGCCGGAACGGCCGGCTTTGCCGCTTCGGGCTTGTCGATGCTGATCAAGGTGACGTCGAAGACCAGCGTCGCGTCAGGACCGATCTGCGGCGGACCGTGCTCGCCGTAGGCCAGCTTGGCCGGAATGAAGAACTTGTATTCGGAACCGACCGGCATCAGTTGCAGACCTTCGGTCCAGCCCGGGATCACGTTGGCGAGCGGGAATTTGGCCGGCTGCCCGCGCTTGATCGAGCTGTCGAATTCGGTACCGTCAATCTTGGTTCCGACATAGTTCACGGTCACGCTGTCGGTCTTGACCGGCTTCGGACCAGAGCCCTGCTTGATCACTTCGTACTGCAGGCCGGAGGCGGTGACCTTGACGCCTTTCTTCGTCTTGTTCTTGGCGAGGAAGTCGTCGCCTTCCTTCTGGTTCTTCTCGGCTTCCACCTTCATCTTGGCCATCTGCTCGCCGCGCAGTTTCTCCATGAAATCACCGCGCACGCTCAGGGCTTCGGCATCTGTCAGCGTGGTCTTCTCGCCCTTGAGCGTGGCTTCCAGCGCCTGAATGACGACTTTGATGTCGATGTCGTCCTTGATCGAACTCAGCCCGCGGCCCACGTCCATGCCGACCATGTAA
>JAGWXP010000177.1 GCA_018969845.1 Lysobacteraceae bacterium
AGGTCGGCGACGAGTTCCTGGCAGCTCTGGTAACGCTCGGCGGGATCCTTGGCGACCATTCTGGCGAGGATGCGTTCGAGTTCCGGATCGACCTCGGCATTGAGCGTGCGCACGTCCGGGATTTCGGCCTTGACCACTTCGAGCATCAGGCCGAGCGGGGATTCGTCGGTGAACGGCATGCGTCCGGCCAGACACTCGAACAGCACGATGCCGAGGGAGAAGATGTCCGAACGCTGGTCCACCGGCTTGCCCTGGCACACTTCCGGGGACAGGTACCCCGGGGTGCCGACGAACTCGCCGGTGGAGGTGAGCTTCTTGGAGAAATCCTGGGTTGACAGGGCAATGCCGAAGTCGGCGATCTTGACCGCGCCCTTGCTGGTAAGCATCAGATTGCCGGGCTTGATGTCGCGGTGGATCACGCCCCGGTCGTGGGCGGTGGCCAGGCCCTGGGCGGTCTGGTAGACGATCTTGGCGGCCTGCTCGGGTTTGAGCTTGCCTTCACGCTTGAGCAGGGAACCCAGCGATTCGCCATCGACGAACTCCATGACGAAATAGGTCTGGCCGGCATCGTCGCCGATGAAATAGATCGAGATGATGTGCGGATCGTTGAGCGCGGCCATGGAGCGGGCTTCGCGCAGGAAGCGCTCCTTGACGCTCTCGTCGTGGGCCAGGGATTCGGCCAGGACCTTGATGGCGACGTAGCGGTTGAGCGAGGTCTCGTAACCCTTGTAGACCACACCCATGCCGCCGCGGCCGAGCGTGCCGAGCAGTCGATAATGCCCAATGGTATTCATTGACTATCCCCGCATTGTTGAGGCCAACCGGCAACCTAACATCGGCGGGCTTTCGGCTGCCTTAACGCATCAGACGAGCAGGGGATGACAAGCCGGGTGCCCTGGCATGACGACCGCACCAGGGCGCGCCTTGGTGAAACAGCATGTGCCATTGTCGGTTCCGGTGTTGCAGGATCGAGCGGCTCAGCGATCGCGCGTCGCTTGCGGTACTGCATGCAAGGTAGACGGCATGTCAGAGCCGGACATGCATGTTCCGCAAGACCCAAACAAGCAGGAAATACGCTGCGCTGGAAACACCGCACGACAACCCCACACTTGGCCAGAACGAAACGCCAGCGCGAAGTAGTACGGGAAGAACGATAAACAGAGGCAGCGAAGCAAGCACAAGCCAGAAAATGCTCTGCGCAAGCGATGCGATTGTTTCTACATCATGAGTCGCTTGGTAAATCCAAAAAAATGCGAGCAACGATGTAATTGGCAGCGAGGCCAGTAGCGCGCCCCAAAACGAGCTGCGTTTCGCAAGCTCGGATATGGCGACGATTAGAGCCGCTGTGACCGCAATTTTGATGGCGTACTGCCACATGACGCTTAACGCCGGAATTCGCGCGTCGCCTGTGGCAGTGGCGTGGAATGGAATGTCAGGTCGCAGCGGCTTCGCACAGCGGTACGCTCGCAACACACCCGACAGTGGACTTTCAGGTCTATCACTTCCATTCGGCCAGTTTGTAATACACCGGCTGCACCATGCCCGACGGCCCGGACAACTGTTGCATCAGGTTCGGCGGAATCACTGCCGGATTGTCGACGTAAAACTTCGTCGGCCCTTCTTTTTCGAGCACGCGCACGAACAGCAGCTTGCCTTTCTTGCGGTATTCCTCGACGGTTTCGTTGCCGTTCTGGCGTACTGTTACCACCGGCAACTCTGCGGCGTTCGCGGCGGCCTGCACGTCTGGCGGTAACGCATGTTCGTCTTTGGCAGTCTTGGACGCTGCCGCGGCGACGGGAACATTCGTCGGCTCGGCCGCTTTCACGCCCGGATCGTTCATCGATGGCGGCGCCTGCACCGGCGGCAACGGGTCGGACGCGGGTTTGCCTTGTGCGAACGCCGCGCTGCCGACTCCGCTCAGGATCAGGCCGAGTACGTGGACGGATTTCATGCTGCACCTCCCATGTCTGCGGCGAGCATAGCATGCTCGCGCCGTCGGTTTTGAGACGTATCGCCGCGCATTTGCGTTGCAAAAATCCGCGTGCTGGGCCAAGCTGAAAAACCTGCAACGCCCGGGCGCTGGCATGTCGCGTTCCACCTTCGTCCTGATCGATGGCTCCGGCTATCTGTACCGCGCTTTCCACGCGCTGCCGCCGCTGGCCAATCGCGCCGGCGAGCCGACCGGCGCGCTGTTTGGCGTGTTCAACATGCTGCGCGCGACGCTGCGGGAAAAACCCGCACACGTCGTCTTCGTCGCCGATGCGTCCGGGCCGACGTTCCGCGACGCGATCTACGAAAAGTACAAGGCACACCGTCCGCCGATGCCCGACGATCTGCGCGCGCAGATCGAGCCGATGCTCGCGCTGGTCGGCGCGCTCGGTTTCCCGATCCTGCGCGTGGCCGGCGTCGAGGCCGACGATGTGATCGGCACCCTCGCGGTGCAGGCGGCGGCGCAGGGTGAGGATGTCGTGATCTCCACCGGCGACAAGGACCTCGCCCAACTCGTCAACGATCGCATCACCCTCGTCAACACGATGACGAATTCGATGCTGGATCCCGCGGGCGTCGTGCAGAAATTCGGCGTGCGGCCGGATCAGATCGTCGACTGGCTCGCCCTGGTCGGCGACAGCGCCGACAATATTCCCGGCGTGCCCAAGTGCGGACCGAAGACCGCGGCGAAATGGCTCGGCGAATACGGCACACTCGACGCCATCGTCGCCAACGCCGACAAGATCGGCGGCAAGATCGGCGAGAGCCTGCGCGCCGCGCTGCCGCAATTGCCGATGTCGCGCCAACTGGCGACGATAAAGACTGACGTTGAATTGGACGTAAAGCCGTCCGGACTGGCATTCCACGATCCGGATACGGATACGTTGCGCGCGTTGTACACGCGCTACGAGTTCAAGGCAGCGCTGAAGGAACTCGACGCGAAGCAAGACGCGTCCGCAACACATGTCACGCCGCCGGCCGCAGCCATCTCCGCCGAATCCGCGCCTGCGCAACCCCCCAAGCGCGAGTACGAACTCGTCCTCTCGCAGGAACAATTCGACGTCTGGCTGAAAAGACTCGAATCCGCCGACCTCATCGCATTCGACACCGAAACCACCAGCCTCGATCCCATGCGTGCCGAGATAGTCGGCGTGTCGTTCGCGCTGGAGCCCGGTCATGCGGCCTACGTTCCCGTCGCCCACGACTACCCCGGTGCGCCGGCGCAATTGCCTCGCGAAACCATTCTCGCCGCACTCAAGCCGCTGCTCGAAGGCGCACAAAAGCCCAAACTGGGGCAGCACGCCAAGTACGACATGAACGTGCTGTCGAACTACGGTATCGAGGTAGCCGGCGTGCGCTACGACTCGATGCTCGAATCCTACGTGTGGAATTCATCCGGCAACCGCCACGACATGGATACGCTGGCCAAGAAATACCTCGATGCGGATACCATCCACTACGAGGACGTTACCGGTAAGGGCGCGAAGCAGATTCCGTTCGCGCAGGTGGAGGTACAGCTTGCGGCAGAGTATGCGGCCGAAGATGCCGACATCACGCTGCGCCTGCATCGCGCCCTGTGGCCGAAACTCGAAGCCGAGCCGAAATTGCGCGCGGTGTTCGAGGACATCGAGATGCCGCTGGTGCCGGTGCTCGCGCGCATGGAGCAGACCGGCGTGCTGATCGATGCGGGCAAGCTTCGTGTGCAAAGCGCCGAGCTTGGCAAACGCATGTTGGAGCTCCAGCAACGCGCGTTCACCGTCGCCGGGCGCCATTTCAACATGGATTCACCCAAGCAATTGCAGCAATTGTTGTACGAGGAGCTGCGACTGCCGGTGACGACTAAAACACCGACCGGCCAGCCCTCAACCAACGAGGAGGCACTCGAAGCACTGGCCGATCAACACGAACTGCCACGCCTTGTCCTCGATCACCGCACGCTGGCCAAACTGCGTTCAACCTACACCGACAAGCTGCCCGAGGCGGTGAATCCGCGCACCGGCCGCGTGCACACGAGCTATCACCAGGCGGTGGCGGCGACCGGGCGGCTGTCGTCGAACGATCCGAA
>JAGWXP010000021.1 GCA_018969845.1 Lysobacteraceae bacterium
ATTCGATGAAGTTCTGGTCGCAGATCTCCGCGCGATTGACGTTCTTGTGGCGGGCGGGAATGGGATTCGGGACGGCGTTCATCTGCTTCTCCTCCTCTTCCGCGGCGGCAGAGGGTGGGCTGAAGGTGGCAATCAGGATAATTCACTGCGCCGCGCAAGCCATTCCTCGCGCGTCTGGCCCCAGACATCGACGATCGCGTCCTCGAACGGCGCGGGCAGGTTCGTCCGGCGCAGGATGCGCGAGCCGAGCCGCGTGGCCAGGGCCTGCGATGGCGCGTTTTCCGAATCGATGCAGTGGATCACGTCGGTCCAGCCGAGATTCGCAAACGCCCAGTCGATGGACGCGGTCGCCGCTTCGCGCGCGTAACCCTGGCCCCACGCACTGCGACGGAAACTCCAGCCGACTTCGCTGCCCGGCCAGCCGTCCGGTTGCCACGGCCCAGCCTGCCCGAGCCACTCGCCGCTGGCCTTGTCGATCACGCTGAACATGGCAAACCCCTGCACCATCCAGGCCCCCGGCATCTGCAGAAAACGCCGCCACGCCGCGCCGCGCGCCAGTTGACCGCCGATATGGCGCACGTTGTCCGCGTCCGCGAACATCTGCGCATAGCCTTCGAAATCCGCTGCGGCCGGCTGGCGCAGGATCAGGCGCGCGGTTTCGATGCGGGGCGGATCAGAACGCATTGATGCCGGTTACTTCGCGGCCGACCACGAGCTGGTGTACCGTCTCGGTGCCTTCGTAAGTGATCACGGATTCGAGATTGAGCGCATGGCGAATCGGACAATGTTCGGTGGTGATGCCGGCGCCGCCGAGAATGTCGCGGCACTCGCGCGCGATGTCGATGGCCATGCGGCAGTTGTTCCACTTGGCGAGCGAAACCTGGGTCGGCTGCATCACGCCCTTGTCTTTCAGGCGCCCGAGTTGCAGCGACAACAGTTGCGCCAGCGTGATGCGTCGCGCCATGTCGGCGAGCTTGATCTGTACGGCCTGATTGGCGGCGAGCGGACGCTTGAACAGGATGCGATTCTTCGCGTATTCGGTGGTCTCGGCAAAACAGGCGATCGCCGCACCGATAGGCCCCCAGGTGATGCCGTAGCGCGCCTGCGTCAGGCAGCCGAGCGGACCTTTCAGACCCTTCACGTTCGGCAGGCGGTTGGCCTCGGGAACGCGCACATTGTCGAAGAACAGCGCGGATGTGACCGAGGCGCGCAGGCTCATCTTCTTGTGCACTTCCTGCGCGGCGAAACCCGGCATCCCCTTCTCGACGAGGAAGCCCTGGATGCCGTCGTCGGTCTGCGCCCAGACGATAGCGATATGCGCCAGATTGCCATTGGTGATCCACATCTTGGCGCCGTTGAGGATCCAGTCGCCGCCATTTTTCTTCGCCTGCGTCTTCATGTTGGCCGGATCCGAGCCGCCATGCGGTTCGGTGAGGCCGAAGCAGCCGATCACCTTGCCTTGCGCCATCGGCGGCAGCCAACGTTGGCGCTGTTCCTCGCTGCCGTAGGCGTAGATCGGGTACATGCACAGCGAGCTTTGCACCGAGGCGAAACTGCGGATGCCCGAGTCGCCACGTTCCAGTTCCTGGCAGATCAAACCGTAGCTGACGCCATTCATGCCGGCGCAACCGTATTCGTGCGGCAGCGAGGAACCGAGCAAGCCCAATTCCGCCATTTCCGGCACGAGTTCCAGCGGAAACCGGCCCTGGTCGAAGCAATCGCCGATGATCGGCAACACGCGTTCGTCGGTGAAGCGCGCCACGGCGTCCTGCACCATGCGTTCTTCCTCGGAAAGCAGCGAGCGGACATCGTACAGATCGGCGGGATTCAGCGGCGCGGCGGGCATGGAAACTCCGGAATTTTGCTCTATCGTACAAGGGTCGCGTATTCTACCGGCCCGTAGCCCGAAAGTCCCGCCGAATCAAGCGCAATGCGCGTTCCCATCCTTACCTATCACGCCGTCAACATCGCCGGCAACGACTACGCGAGCAACGATCATGTCGCGTTCGCCGCCGACCTGCGGCTGATCGACGATCTGGGCCTGCGCATTGTTCCGCTGCACTGGGTGGTCGACCAGCTGCTCGGCACCACAAATCGCGATTTGTCGGGCTGCGTGGCACTGAGCTGCGACGACGGTTCGGATTTAGACTGGTTCGACCTCGACTACCCCACACATGGTCTGCAACGCAGCCTGTACAACTGCATGCGGGATTTCACCGCCGAGCGCGGTACCGATGCCCAGCCCGATTTGCACCTGACCAGTTTCGTTCTCGCTTCGGCCGAAGCGCGCGGACACATCGACCGCAATTGCCTGTTCGGCCGCGGCTGGATGCACGACACCTGGTGGAAGCCGGCGCAGGAGACGGGCCGCGTCGCGATCGAGAACCACAGCTTCGATCACAACCACGGAGCGATTCCGCTGCCAGGTCTGCTCGGCATGCCACGCGGATCGTTCCATGCCGTGGACGACCGTGCGCGCGCGGATGCCGAAATCGCCGCAGCTGCGCAAGCCATCGACGCCGTCATCGCCCCGGCGCGCACCTCCCTGTTCTGCTATCCCTACGGTCACGTCAACGACTATCTGCGCACCGATTATTTCCCGCGCCACCAATCCGAACACGGCATGCGTGCCGCGTTCGGCGATGGCGCCGCGCCGGTGGCGCCGAACAGCGACCGCTGGAACCTGCCGCGCTACATCTGCGGCTGGCACTGGAAGTCGCCGGAGGCATTGCGCGCGATCCTGTGCAACGACGCTTGAATCAAAACGCTCCGAACGAGTGCGCCTTGGCGATCATCTGGCGGCGCTTGTCCTCGTCGACGTCCTGCAGCCAGTAAACGACCAGGTGCGAATGGGGCGTGGAAACCCAGCCCAGATCCTCGATCACGCGTTGGGTCATCGTATCGCCGGTGTAGCCGAACACCGCGGCGAAGCGCGGCGCGAAATGACGCTGGCTCCACGCCAGCGTGTGCTGGAACACGCCGCCGACCGCGCGCAGCGCATCGCGTTCGGCCTCGTCCATGCGGCGCAATACGCGATTGTCCGTGCATGCACCGCCGCACAGCAGCAGATCGCCGCAGTCCGTGAAATGAATGTAGCACGCCAGTTCCCGCGTACCGTCGGCTCGTCGATACAGCGCGACCACGTGGTGCGGGAACTCCGGCACCGGGAGTCGATAACGCCGGTCGAACACCGGCTGCGCCAACTCGACCGCCTCCTCGATTTCGGCGACGGTGAGAAACTTGGAAAGCGCTGTCATCGTCTGGCCATCCCCGGTTCGTTCGAAACGCCATGCGGCACGTGGCCCGTCGCCACATGCTGCCGCGCGGATTCGACGTTCGCGTGCGAATCGTCGAAGAAGATATCGGCGCCGAACGCCTGCAGAAACGGGCCCTTATCGCGACCGCCGAGGAACAGCGCCTCGTCCAGACGCACGCCCCAACTGCGCAGCGTCAGGATCACGCGCTTGTGCGCCGGCGCCGAACGTGCGGTGACGAGCGCGGTGCGGATCGGCGAGTCATCGCCCGCCGGAAACGCCGTCTGCAAGCGATGCAGCGCCGCAAGGAAACCGCGGAACGGCCCGCCGGATAGCGGCTTGTCGGCGTTTTCCACTTCGTTGCGGTGAAACGCCTCGATTCCCTGTTCCTGCGACACGCGCTCGGACTCGTCGCCGAAGATCACCGCATCGCCGTCGAAGGCGATGCGCAACTGAGCCGACGCGGTTAGCGGCGCCTTCGAGGGCAGAATCGTCGCCGCCGCGATTCCCGCCGCCAGCGCGGCGGCAA
Source organism: Lysobacteraceae bacterium (assembly GCA_018969845.1). Lineage (GTDB taxonomy): Bacteria > Pseudomonadota > Gammaproteobacteria > Xanthomonadales > Rhodanobacteraceae > Rudaea. Next base: position 3,784 of record JAGWXP010000021.1, read on the forward strand.
CGCTTTCCGGATTCGCCGAGAGGAACAGTTGTGCGCCGAACGAGTTGACGTAAGGTGATGTGGACGCGCCTCCGGTGAACACCGCGCGCGCGATCTGCAGGCGGTGATGCTCGATCGAGTTGAAGATGCGCAGGCCGGTATCGGCGGAATTGCGCGAAAGCAATATCACTTCCACGCGCGGCTCTTCCGCGTTTTCGTTCAGGCGCAGCAGCTTGCGCACCAGCGGAAACGCGATGCCCGGCGCGAGCAGATCGTTTTCGTGCGCCATCTGGAAATCGCGGTAGGCTTCGAGCCCTTCGCGCTCGAACAGCGCGTGGCTTTCGCCAAGGTCGAACAGCGCGCGCGAGGAAATCGCGACGACCAGCCGTTCTGCTTCGCCCTCAGTACGCGAACTGCTCATTCAGAATCCGATCCTCCAGATTGTGTTCGGGATCGAACAGCAAGGTTACGGATTTGTCCCGCGATTCGCGGATCGTCACCTCGACCACGTCGCGCACCTCATGCGAATCGGCGGTGGCGCTGACCGGGCGCTTGTACGGATCGAGAATCTCGAACTTGACTTCGGTGCCGGCGCGCAGGATCGCGCCACGCCAGCGCCGCGGCCGGAACGGGCTGATCGGCGTCATCGCCAGCACATCGGCGCCGAGTGGCAGGATCGGCCCGTGCGCGGACAGGTTGTAGGCAGTCGAGCCGGCCGACGTGCACACCAGCACACCGTCGCACATCAACTCCTCGATCTTCACCGTGCCGTTGAGCGAGACGCGGATGTGCGCGGCCTGCTTGGTCTGGCGCAGCAGGGACACCTCGTTGAACGCGAGCGCGCTGGTCGTAGCGCCGGATTCGCCAGCTGTTTCCATCGCCAGCGGATGCAGGGGCGTTGGCTGCGCACGCGCAAGGCGCTCGCGCAAATCCTCGGCACGATACTGATTCATCAAAAATCCGACCGTGCCGAGTTTCATGCCGAACACCGGCTTGGCCAGCGCGAGGTAGCGGTGCAACGTGCGCAGCATGAAACCGTCGCCGCCCAGCGCCACGATCACGTCGGCCTTGTCGGCGGCAACCTCGCCATAGCGCGCACGCAAATCAGCGAGCGCGGCTTGTGCCTCGTCGGTCTTGCCGGCGGCAAAGGCGATGGCGGTGGTCACGCGGCGTTCACCCACCGGCCTGCAGCAGTTGCGCGAGCCGGCGCACCGCAACCGATACGATCGGATAGTCGGCGACGAGTTGGCTGCGCATGTCGGCGAACATGCTCAGGGTGAACTTGAGCGCCGGATCGTCGCGATTGAGCCAGGCATCGACCAATGCGGCGCCATCGCCATCGCCGCCATGGCCGATGATCTGCGCAGTCAGCCCGCGATGTTGCGAATACAGTTCGTCGCGCAGGCTGCCGCGCGCATGCGCGTGCCAGCGCGACTCGACCGGCAGTTCCTCGATCTTTCCCATCAGCCAGGACAGATGCAGCGCCTCGCCGAGCGCGAAATATACTTCCGCAGCGCGCTCGACTTGCAGATTGTGTTCGGCGGCAACGTGGATGATGTCCAGGCCCGAGCCCGGCGTCGGCAGCACGGCGAGGTCGGCAGCCAGATCATCCGGGAATCCGGCATCCAGCCAGCGCTGCTTGTCGGCATCATAGCGCTGCTTTTCGCGCGGCGTGATCGCCTCGACCAGATGTCGGCGCAGATCGCGCATGCCCTGATGGTAGCGGTCGACCGCGGCGGCGATGTCGAGCGCGGACTCGGAGTGGTTGAGTACCCAGCGCGTGGACCCGCGCAGCGCGTTCCAGATCACCAGCAGCGCATCGATCTGCGCATTGCCGTTGACCTTGCCGTCGAGCGCCTCGATGCCGGCCCACATCGTGCGCGCGTCGAACACTTCGCGCGCGATGTTGTAGGCGCGCGCCACCTGCGCCGGTGTCTTGCCGGTATCCTCACCCATGCGCAGCACGAACGTGGCGCCCATGCGGTTGACCATCGAGTTGGTAACCGCCGTGGCGATGATCTCGCGCTTGAGGCGGTGGCGCTCCATGTGCGGCGCGTATTTTTCCTGTAGCGGAGTCGGGAAGTAGCGGCGCAGCTCCTTGGACAGGTACGCATCTTCCGGCACGTCGGAATCGAGCAACTGCTGGAACAGCACGATCTTGGCATATGACAGCAGGATCGCCAGCTCCGGCCGCGTCAGACCCAGACCGCGCGCTCGGCGTTCGGCGAATTCGGCGTCCGTCGGCAGATATTCGATCTGGCGGTCGAGCAGGCCCTGGCTTTCCAGCGTGCGGATGAAATGCTGCTTGGCGCCGATGCGCGCCACCGACATGCGCTCCATCAGGCTGATCGCCTGGTTCTGGCGGTAGTTGTCGAGCAGCACCAGGCGTTCGACTTCATCGGTCATCGCCGCGAGTTGGGTGTTGCGCGCATCGTAGGTCAACTCGCCGCGCTGCACCGCATCGCCGAGCAGGATCTTGATGTTGACCTCGTGGTCGGACGTATCCACGCCCGCCGAGTTGTCGATGAAATCGGTATTGAGCAGCACGCCATTGAGCGCCGCCTCGATACGCCCACGCTGGGTGCAGCCGAGATTGCCGCCCTCGCCCACCAGCTTGCAGCGCAACTCGCGGCCGTTGATGCGAATCGCGTTGTTGGCGCGGTCGCCGACGTCGGCGCTTGTTTCCGTCTCGGCTTTGACATACGTGCCGATTCCGCCGTTCCAGAGCAGATCCACCGGCGCCTTGAGAATGGCGCGCTTGAGATCGTTCGGCGACAACGACTCCACGCCGGCATCGATGCCCAGCGCGACACGCACCGGCGCCGAGACCGGAATCGATTTCGCGCTGAGCGGATAGATGCCGCCGCCAGGGCTGATCAGCTTTGTATCGTAATCGGCCCACGAAGAACGCGGCAGCTTGAACAGGCGTTCGCGCTCGACGAAGGATCTGACCGCATCCGGATTCGGATCGAGGAAAATATGGCGGTGATCGAACGCGGCGACCAGGCGCGTGTGCCGCGACAGCAGCATGCCGTTGCCGAACACGTCCCCGGACATGTCGCCGATGCCGACGCAGGTGAAATCCTCGGACTGGCAATCGCGGCCGAGTGCGCGGAAATGGCGCTTGACCGACTCCCAACCGCCTTTGGCGGTGATGCCCATGGCTTTATGGTCGTAACCGACCGAGCCGCCGGACGCGAACGCGTCGCCAAGCCAGAACCCGTGCTCGGCGGAAATCGCATTGGCGATATCCGAGAACGTCGCCGTGCCCTTGTCCGCGGCGACGACGAGATACGGATCGTCGCCGTCGTGACGCACGCAGTTTTGCGGATGCACGATCTTGCCGTCGACCAGATTATCGGTGATGTCGAGCATGGCGTTCATGAACAGGCGGTAGCAGGCGATGCCCTCGGCCAGTTGCGCGTCGCGGTCGCCGCCCGCAGGCGGGCGCTTGACGAAAAACCCGCCCTTGCTGCCGACCGGCACGATGACCGTGTTCTTGACCATCTGCGCCTTGACCAGACCGAGCACCTCGGTACGGAAATCCTCGCGCCGATCCGACCAGCGCAGGCCGCCGCGTGCAACCGGGCCGAAGCGCAGGTGCACCGCTTCCACGCGCGGGGCGTAGACGAAGATCTCGCGGTAGGGTTTGGGTTTGGGCAGATCCGGGACTTTCGACGAATCGAACTTGAAGCTGATGTATTCGCGCGCGCGGCCGCCGGGCGTCTGGAAATAGCTGGTGCGCAGCATCGCGCCGATGACGCCGAGGAAGCCGCGCAGGATGCGATCTTCGTCCAGACTGGCGACGCGATCGAGCAGGATGCGCAGCGCCGCGACGATTGCCTGGATCTGCGCTTCGCGTGTCTGCCCGCGTGCGTTCAACAGATCCTCGATGAAACCCGGGTGCGCCGCGGCGACCTCCGCCGGCAACAGGACCTCCAGCTCCTTGCGAAGGCGCTTGCGCGCACCTTCGAGCACCGTCTTGCCCGGGTCTTCGCGCTGCGGATCGAACTTGGCCTCGAACAGTTCGACCAGCAGCCCCGCGATCAGCGGATAGCGGTTGAGCGTCTCTTCCATGTAGCTTTGCGAGAACGTCGCATTGGTCTGCACGATGTACTTGCTGATGCCGCGCAGCATCGCGACCTGGCGCCAGCCCATGTTCGCGCCGAGGATCAGCCGATTGAAGCCGTCGCTTTCGGCCTGACCGCGCCAGATGCGCTCGAAGCTGGTTTGGAACGAATCGCGCACCTGCTCGAGGTCAAAACCAAAGCGCCCCGCCGGCTGCACTTCAAAATCCTGGATTACCGCAGCGGTGTCACCGAGCTTCATTTCATACGGGTGCTCGGAAAGGATCTTCAGGCCCATGTTCTCGAGCATCGGCAGAGCGTCGGACAACGAGATTGGCGCGCCGTAGCGGAACAACTTGAAACGCAGACTGCCGCCATCCGGTCCGGAACGGTACAGCGACAGGCGCAGATCGTCGGCATCCTTCAAACTGGCAATGGCTTCCACGTCCGTCGCCGCTACTTCGGCGCTGACCTCCTCGATATAGCCGGCCGGTAGTGCGCGTCCAAAACGGCCGGCGAGTTTGCTGCCTTTTTCCTCGCCGTGTTTGCGCACCAATTCATCGCGCAGACTGTCACGCCAGTTGCGCACGATCTGGCCGATGCGCTCTTCCAGTTGCGCGGTGTCGTACTGCGGTTTTTCGCCGGGTCTCGGCCGCACGATCAAATGCAGGCGCGCCAGCGCGGACTCGCCGACGTTGATGGTGGAATCCAGGCGCTCGCCGCGGAACGTGTCCTTGAGCAGCGCCTCGATGCGCTCGCGTACGTCAACGGTGAAACGATCGCGCGGCACGAATACCAGGCACGAGAAGAAACGGCCGTACTTGTCACGGCGCACGAACAGACGCGCGCGCGCGCGGCCCTGCAGGCCGAGCACGCCGACAGCGGTGGCAAACAGTTCATCCTCGTTGGCCTGGAACAGTTCGTCACGCGGCAGCGTCTCGAGGATATGGCGCAGATTCTTGCCCGAATGCGAATCGCGACGCAGGCCGGAGCGATCCATCACCGCCTCGAATTTGTGCCGCACCAGCGGAATTTCCCACGGCCGGCGCGCATACGCACCCGAGGTGAACAAGCCCAGAAAGCGCCGCTCGGCCACCGGCACGCCGCGCGCGTCGAATTTGAGCACGCCGATGTAATCCATGTAACCGGAGCGGTGCACGCTGGCGCGGGCATTGGTCTTGGTCAGGATGATCGCGTCGATCGCGCCGGACTGCGGCAGGTCGCGCGCGGCCAAGGATTTCAGCGAACGCGGCGCGACCGAGCGCTCGCTGCCGCGCAGAATGCCGAGTCCCGAGCCGTCCACGGCGAGCAATACTTCCTCGCCGCCGGATTGGCCGACGCGGTACTCGCGGTAGCCCAGAAAAGTGAAATGATCAGCCGCTGCCCAACGCAGGAATTCCTGCGCTTCGGCCACACCCGCGGCGTCCATCGGCATCTTGCCCGACCCCAGACCATCGGCGATGGCCAGCATCACGTCACGCATCGCCGGCCAATCGCGGCAGCACTGGGCGACATCGTCCAGCGCCGCGCGCACGGACTGTTCCAGGCGCGCACGCTCCGCCGGTTCGGCGATGCGATCAATCTCGAAATGCATCAGCGACTCGGTCTTGCCCTTGCCGCCTTCCGGCGTGAACGCGAGCACGTTGCCACCGGCGTCACGCTCGACGCTGTAGACCGGATGCGCGACCTGGTGCACGTTCAGACCCGCCTGAGCCACGGCGATGCCTACCGAATCGACCAGGAACGGCATGTCGTCGGTCATCACATCGATAACCGTATGCGCCGATTCGTAGCCGTCGGCGTCCGGCACCGGATTGAACACGCGCAGATTCGGCACGCCGGTCTTGCGCAGACGCACGAAATCCAGCAAACCGCGCATCATCCCACCCCAGGCTACCGTGTCATGGACGGCCCTGTCGTCGTCGGCGACGCGGCGGAAAAAATGCTCAATGAACGGCCGTGCGAGCGGTGTCGCCGTGGCACCCAAGGCGGTGAGGACCGCCAGCGGAAAGGAGTCGTCGGCGCGCGTGGCGGCGCTGGGATTGGCGTTCATGGGAATCCGTCCGGAACGGGAATTTCAGAACGCCAAGGATACCGCTTCGTACCCGGCATTCGCCAGCGCTCGTCCCAGCCGCCATTGCGGAAAATCCCTGGCAATCGCAGTGTTAGGTAATTATCTTAATCCTGTTTCATGGCGTGCAATCACCATGCGCTGGATTTCCGACGTGCCTTCGTAGATCTCGGTGATCTTGGCGTCGCGGAAGTAGCGTTCCAGCGGCATTTCCTTGCTGTAGCCCATGCCGCCATGGATCTGCACCGCCTGGTGCGTGATCCACATCGCCGCTTCGGACGCAGTCAGCTTGGCCACCGCCGCTTCCGTGGAAAATCGCTCGCCCTGCTGCTTGGCCCAGGCCGCGCGCAGGGTCAGCCAGTACGCCGCATCGAGTTTGCACTTCATGTCGGCGATCTTCTGCTGGATCATCTGGAACGAGCCGATGGATTGCCCGAATGCCTTGCGGTCGCGGGCGTAAACCAGCGTCGCCTCGTACGCGGCGCGTGCCAGACCCACCGCCTGCGAGGCAATGCCGATGCGGCCGGCGTCGAGCACACCCATCGCGATCTTGAAACCGTGGCCTTCCTCGCCGATCACATCCGCGGCCGGCACGCGGTAGTCGGTGAACTCGATCTCGCAGGTAGCCGAAGCGCGAATGCCGAGCTTGGGCTCGGTCTTGCCGCGATGGAAACCCGCGCGCTCGGTGTCGATCATGAACGCGGTGATCCCGCGCGCATGCTTGTCCGGGTCGCTCATTGCGAACAGCAGGATATATTTCGCGACCGGACCCGACGTGATCCAGCTTTTCTTGCCGTTGATGACGAAGCTGCCGTCGGCCTGCTTGACCGCGCGGCAGCGCATCGCCGTGGCGTCCGATCCGGATTGCGGTTCCGTCAGCGCGAACGCGCCGATGGCGCTGCCATTGGCAATCGGTGTCACATATTTGTGCTTCTGTTCCTCGTTGCCGAATTTGAGCAGACCGTTGCAGTACAGGGTGTTGTTTACCGACATGATCGTGGAGTGCGCGCAGTCGGCTTCCGCGATCTCGATCATCGCCAGCACGTAAGCGATCGAGTCCATGCCCGCACCGCCATATTCGGCCGGCACCTCGATGCCCATCAGGCCCAACTGACCCATCTCGCGGATGTTGGCGAGCGGAAATTCGCCGGACTTGTCGAAATCCGCCGCCACCGGCGCGATGCGTTTGCGCGCTATATCGCGGGCGATGGCCTGGATCTGCAGTTGTTCTTCGCTGAAGTGGAAATCCATGACGGCTCCTTTATTCCGTTCGTCCTGAGCGTAGGCCGCAGGCCGAAGTCGAAGGACACGGGCGTTTCGACTTCGCTCGCTGCGCGAGCTACGCTCAACGCGAACGGTTTTCTGATTTTACCGTTTTCCACCCTTCCACGTCAGCGATCCCGGTGCGGGCAGATCGTCGAAATCACAGGGCGGATGCTGCAGGCGTTGATCGAGCAGCCACGGCAGCAGCGCCGGCGTGGAATAGGCGTGATGCCAAATCACGTGCATCTCATTCGGATATTCGGTGTAACGCGGTCGTGCACCGAGCGCGCGCAGTGCGCGCACGACCGCACGCGAGCCGACCATGGCGCCGCCATAACCTGTTTCCACATCGGTATCGTTGTCCTTGGCGCCGTGAAACGCCCATTCCGGCACGTCGCGAATCGAAGCGAGTCCCGCAATCTCCGTCATGCCGGACATCGGCACACCGGCGGCAAAACATGCCGGCCAGGTCTTGAACGCGTCCCAGACGCCGGTGCCGCCATCGGAAACGCCGGTGAGGTAAATGCGCCGCGGATCGATGGGAAAGCGCTTCAGTGCATCACGCACCACCGCGGCGACACGTCGCGGCGGCCAGTAAGCGCCCGTGGTCTGCGGCGCGACGTAGACCAGCGGAATATTGCCGTGGATGGCCTGATCCAGCCACAGCATCGAACCGTTGCCGTAGCCGGCCAGTTGCGATTCGTTGTTGGTGCCGTCCTGCCAATCGCCATGCAGGAACACGATCAACGGCAGCTTCTCGCCATTGATGCGACCCGGCGTTTCGATGGAGCGATAGGGAACGTGCAGCGCATCCGGCGTCCAGTGCTTTGCCAGCGCCGAATACGCCACATCCGCGCATGTGTCCGTCATTCCGATCAGCAGGAGCCACAGGATCAGGATCAACCGCACGCCTTTGTCTCCGCATCACAATTCCGGCATCGCGCGTTCGACCATAGCCGAACCTGCCGGTTCAATCCAAGCATTGACGCTAGCGTGCCGCCAGCGTAGTCTGCTTATCCATCTTTCAATCAAGATGAAAGGATAATCATTGAACCTGGCCACCACATCGGCCCTGCTGCGCCTGCTCTCCGATCCGACCCGGGTGCGTTTGCTCGCCCTGTTGGAACGCGAGGAACTCACCGTGGCCGAGCTGTCCACCGTGCTGCGCCTGGCGCAACCGCGCGTCTCCACGCATCTGGCCCGGCTCAAGGAGGCGGACCTGGTGCGCGACCGCCGCGCCGGCGTGTCGGCTTATTATCGCCGCAATCCCGATCCGGACGCGAAATGCGCCGCGTTGCTCGATGCCTTGCGCGAGCACGTCGACGACGCCCTTATCGCGGACGACCTTCATCGTCTGCCGACGATTCTCGCCCAGCGCGCGCGCGCCGCGGGCTGGGCCGATTCGGTCGCCGGCGACATGGAGCGGCACTACTCGCCGGGTCGCACCTGGGAGGTATTGGCGCGCGCCCTGACCAGTCTGATCGACGTCGGCGACGTGCTCGACATCGCCTCCGGCGACGGCGTGCTCGCGGAACTGCTGGCGCCACACGCCCGGTCCATCGTCTGCGTGGATGCCAGCGAGCGCGTGGTCGCCGCCGCGCGCACGCGCCTGAAATCGTTCCGCAACGTGCAGGTGCGCCAAGGCGACATGCACGCGCTCGATCTCGGCGCGCGCCGCTTCGATCTGGTCTTGCTCATGCATGCGCTCACCTACAGCGAGGATCCGGCCCGCGCCATCGCCGAAGCCGCACACGTGCTCACGCCGGGCGGACGCCTGTGTGCCGTCACGCTCGGCCGCCACGCGCATCGCGCCGCCGTGGCGCCGTTCGATCATCGCAATCTCGGCTTCCGCGCGGATGATCTGCGTCGCTTCGCGCAAGCGGCCGGATTGAAGATCGCCGCCTGCGGAACGATCACGCGCGAACGTCGGCCTCCGCACTTCGAAGTGCTGCATCTGGTCGCGAGAAAACCCGCATGAGCGCTCTGCCCTGGACAAATCCCGCGCGTGTCGCCGCACTCGAAGCCGCGCTGGCCGAGCGTATTCTCGTCATCGACGGCGCGATGGGAACGATGTTGCAAGGCTACAAGCTCGACGAGGACGGCTATCGCGGCGAGCGCTTCGCACGCGGGCATGAAGGCACGCACGCGCATGGCCACGGGCCGAGCTGCGACCACGACGTCAAGGGCAACAACGATCTGCTCACGCTCACCCAGCCGGAGATCATCCGTGCCGTGCACACCGCCTACCTGGACGCCGGCGCGGACCTGGTGGAGACCAATACCTTCAATTCCACCACGATCAGCCAGGCCGACTATCACCTGGAGCACCTCGTGCCTGAGCTGAACCGCGAAGGCGCACGTCTGGCGCGTGAGTGCTGCGACGCCGCCGAGGCCGGGACACCCGGCAAACCGCGCTTTGTCATCGGCGTGCTCGGACCGACCAGCCGCACTGCATCGATCTCTCCGGACGTGAACAATCCCGGTTTCCGCAATGTCGATTTCGACACGCTGGCGGCGGCCTATGCACAAGCCGCGCACGCCCTCATGCAAGGCGGCGCTGACACGCTGATGGTAGAAACCGTATTCGACACACTCAATGCCAAAGCCGCATTGTTCGCGATCGAGCAAGCATTCGATACGCTCGGCGCGCGCGTGCCGGTGATGATCTCCGGCACCATCACCGATCTGTCCGGACGCACGCTCTCGGGTCAAACCACCGAGGCGTTTTACTATTCGCTGCGCCACGCGCGGCCGTTGTCGGTCGGGCTCAATTGCGCACTCGGCGCGACCGAACTGCGCACGCATGTCGATGCACTGGCACGCGTGGCCGAATGCCATGTCAGCACCCACCCGAACGCCGGGCTGCCGAACGCATTCGGCGAATACGACGAGACGCCCGAGCACATGGCGACAATCATCGCTGAATTCGCACGCTCCGGTTGGGTCAACCTCGTCGGCGGCTGCTGCGGCACCACGCCGGCGCATATCGCGGCTATTGCCGCGGCCGTGCGTGGCGTCGCGCCGCGCAGGCTGCCGAAACTTGTCGAGAGTGCCGCATGAATCGGCGCTACACCCGCCTGTCCGGCCTCGAGCCGCTGGTGATCACGCCGGAGTTGAACTTTATCAACGTCGGCGAGCGCACCAATGTCACCGGCTCGGCCGCGTTCAAGAAACTGATCAAGGAAGATCGCTACGACGAGGCCGTGGAAGTCGCGCGTCAGCAGGTCGCCAACGGCGCGCAGATTCTCGACGTGAACATGGACGAGGGCCTGCTCGACGCCGAAGCGGCGATGGTGCGGTTCCTCAGCCTGATCGCGGCGGAGCCGGACATCGCGCGCATTCCGGTGATGGTCGATTCGTCCAAGTGGAGCGTGATCGAAGCCGGCCTCAAATGCCTGCAAGGCAAGGGCGTGGTCAATTCGATCTCGCTCAAGGAAGGCGAAGAGGCCTTCCTCGAACAGGCGCGCAAAGTCCTGCGCTATGGCGCGGCGACGGTGGTGATGGCGTTCGACGAGCAAGGTCAGGCCGACAGCGTCGAACGGCGTCTGGAAATCTGCGCGCGTTCGTACAAGCTGCTGACGGAAAAAATCGGCTTTCCGCCCGAGGACATCATCTTCGATTCCAACGTATTCCCGATTGCCACCGGCATCGAGGAACACGCGAACAACGCGGTCAATTTCATCGAGGCGGCGAAGCAACTGAAGAAGCGCTTTCCCGATTCGCACGTGTCCGGCGGTGTCTCCAACGTGTCGTTCTCGTTCCGCGGCAACAATGCCGTGCGCGAGGCCATCCACTCGGTATTTCTGTTTCACGCGATTCGGGCCGGCATGGACATCGGCATTGTCAACGCCGGCGCCATGCCGATCTACGATGATCTCGATCCGGAGCTGCGCGAGCGCGTCGAAGACGTGGTGCTCAATCGCCGTGGCGATGCGACCGAACGCCTGATGCAGATCGCCGAGCGCTTCAGGAAGGGCGCCAGGGAAGAAGACAACGGCAGTGCGCTGGCGTGGCGCGACTTTGCGGTTGGCAAACGCCTCGAATACGCGTTGGTGCACGGCATCGACCAGTTCGTGGTTGAGGACACCGAGCAGGCACGCACGACGGTGACGCGCACGCTGGATGTGATCGAAGGCCCGCTGATGGACGGCATGAACGTGGTCGGCGACCTGTTCGGCGCCGGCAAGATGTTCCTGCCGCAGGTGGTCAAATCCGCGCGCGTGATGAAAAAAGCGGTCGCCCATCTGCTGCCGTTCATGGAGGAGGAAAAGAAGAAAAGCGGCGATATCGGCAAGTCCAACGGCAAGATCGTCATGGCCACGGTCAAGGGCGACGTGCACGACATCGGCAAAAACATCGTCGGCGTGGTGCTGGCCTGCAACAACTTCGATGTGGTCGACCTCGGCGTCATGGTGCCGGCGCAGAAAATCCTCGATGCCGCGCGTGCGGAACACGCCGACATGATCGGCGTGTCTGGTCTGATCACGCCATCGCTGGAAGAAATGGCGCACGTCGCCAAGGAGATGAAACGCCAGAACTTCACGATTCCGTTGCTGATCGGCGGGGCGACGACCTCGCGTGCGCACACCGCGCTCAAGATCGAACCGAATTACGAAACCGCCTGCGTGTGGGTCAAGGACGCCTCGCGCGCGGTCGGCGTGGCGCAATCGCTGGTCAGCAAGGAACTGGTCGACGACTTTCTCGCCAAGGTACGCGCCGACTACGCCGAAGTGCGCGAGCGGCATCGCAATCGCGGCCCGACCAAGCGCCTGGTTACGCTTGATGCGGCGCGCGCGAACGCATCGAATCTCGACTGGTCGAATTACACGCCGCCCGCGCCACGCAAACCGGGCGTCACCGTGTTCGATGATATTCCGCTGTCGGAACTATTGCCCGTCATCGACTGGACGCCGTTCTTCCAGACATGGGAGCTGGCGGGACACTATCCGGCGCTGCTCGAGGACAAGATCGTCGGCGCGCAGGCGACAGAGCTTTTCGACGACGCCGAAAAGATCCTGAAAAAGATCGTCGCCGAAAAGTGGCTTCGCGCCAAAGCCGTGATCGGGTTCTGGCCAGCGGCGCGAGACGGCGACGATATCGCGCTGAGCGATAGCGGCAAGACCGTGATGCTCCACCATCTGCGCCAGCAGGCCGACAAGCCGGCCGAGCGACCGAACCTGTGCCTGTCCGATTTCATCGCGCCGAAGGACAGCGGCGTGCAGGACTGGGTGGGAGGCTTCGCCGTTACCGCGGGCCTGGGTATCGAGGAACACCTGGATCGTTTCCAAAAGCAAAACGACGATTACTCCGCGATCATCCTCAAGGCGCTCGCCGACCGACTCGCCGAAGCGCTGGCCGAGTACATGCACCGGCGCGTGCGCCGCGAGTTCTGGGGCTTCGCGCCGGATGAAGCGCTCGACAACGAGGCGCTCATCGCCGAAACGTATCGTGGCATCCGCCCGGCGCCCGGTTATCCCGCCTGCCCAGACCACACGGAAAAGACGACGCTGTTCCGCCTGCTCGAAGCGACGAAAAACGTCGGCATCGAACTCACCGAAGGCTTCTCGATGTATCCCGCCGCGGCGGTGTCAGGCTGGTATTTCAGCCATCCGAACAGCCAATATTTTGTGGTCGGCAAGCTGACCCGCGATCAAGTCGAAGATTACGCCCGCCGCAAGGGCTGGTCATTGCAGGAAGCCGAACGATGGCTATCGGCCAATCTCGACTACGATCCGGACTGATATGGTCGAACCCGCGAAAAGAGCCGGATTCGCGGCACCTGCCTGTGCCGAAGCTTTCGACAATTTCAGCTTTCTTCCGAGCCGCCCGGCGCTATGGTTTCCGGCTTGTGCTCGCGCAAATGGGTGGCGAGGTTGTAAATCGAAACAAAGACCGGAAACAGGTTGGATAGAACGCCGACCGAATCGTTCTTGCCGAACGTGAAATAGGAAAGCAGCAGCACGCTGCCGGTGATCGACAGCCACCAGAACGCAGCCGGCATGACCACCCGGCGCAATTTCTTGGTCGCGTACAACTGCACGAACCAGCGCGCGGTGAACAGGAACACGCCAACATAGCCGATCAGCTTCCACGGCGTGACAACGACGTGATTGAAATGGAAAAGGACTTCGTTCATGCGTTCCTCCGCATGTAGGGCCGAATGCGGCCAGAATTCAGGTTCGGGCGGAAAGCCACTCGTGGATCGCACCCGGCACTTCGCGCTGGGCGCGTCCGGAAACATAAATGCCGATGTGGCCGCCCTTGAACGCAAGCTCGGTGTAATCCCGGGTGCCGACGTGCTGCCGCAACGGACGCGAAGCCGATGGCGGGACCAGATGATCCTGCTCGGCGAAGATGTTGAGCACCGGCATCTTGATGTTTTTCAAGCTCACGTCCTTGTCGCCGATCGTCAGGCCGCCGTTGACCAGCTTGTTGGCCTGATAGAAATCCTTGATGAACTGGCGGAACGCCTCACCGGCCTGATCCGGGCTGTCGAAAATCCATTTTTCCATACGCAGGAAATTCTCCAGTTCGATCTTGTCGTCGAGGATATCGACCAGACCGATGTACTTCTGCTGGAACAGCCGCACAGGCTTCAACGTGAGGTAGCACCAGTTCATCAGGTCCGCCGGCACGTTGCCGAGCGTATCCACGAACAGATCCACATCCATGCCGCGCGTCCAGTGCGAGAGCATGTTGTCCGATGTGTGGAAATCCACCGGCGTGACCATGGTGATGAGGTTGCGGATCTTGTCCGGGTGCGTGGATGCATAGCACAGGCTGAACGCACCGCCCTGACAGATGCCGAGCAGATTGATCGCATCGAGCTTGTGCCGCCGCGCAACGGCATCGACGCAGCGGTCGAGGTAGCCGTTGATGTAGTCGTCGAGCGTGAGATAACGGTCGGAAGGATCCGGATAACCCCAGTCGATCAGGTACACGTCCTCGCCACGCGCGAGCAGGTTGCGCACCAGCGAACGGTCGTCCTGCAAATCGACCATATAGGGCCGGTTGACCAGGGCGTAGGCGATCAGGATCGGCACCTTCGCCGTCGGCGCCTTGTCGCCGCGGAAGCGGTACAGCACGAGCTTGTCCTCGCGATACACCTCTTCCTTTGCCGTGGCGCCGTAATTCACTTCATCCAGCGCACGCAGGCTGGACAGGCCGGCCGCGAGCTTGCGGTTGAAGCGCTGCGCTTCCTCCAACGCCTTTTGCGGTTCGATCCGGATCGGTCCCATGATGGCGCCTTCAGCGTTTGCGTTTTGCCGTCTTCGCAGACGGCGCAGGTATCTTGTGCGCTGCGACCGCACGCGGCACGGCTTTCTTCAGCGCCGTCAACTCAGAACGAACTGACGCAAGCTCGCGTTCCAGTCCGGCAATGCGAGCGTCGGCGCCGTTGCGGCGCAGTCCATGCAGGCGCTTGTGCACGGAATCGAGTTCGCTGCGCGTGGGCATGCCCAATTCCGAACCGAGCCGTTCCACCTCGGCCTGCACATGTGCGCGCACGCGCATCTGTGCGTTGACGACATCGCCGTACACCTTGCGAAAATCATCCGACAGCGCGATTTCGGCGTAGGCTTCCTCGGCCGCATCCACCCACAGATCGTACAGGCCGCGCAAGCTGTCGATCTGACGCCCGGGCTCGCTGCGCTCGGCCAGCTTGTTCTCGAAAATCGCGAAACTGCGCTGACTGGATTGGAGCATCAGCGCGTTGTACTTGCCTACCGCGTCCTGGAATTGCGCGAACGCCGCGGCCGCCTTTTGCATGCGCTCCTGATGCTCGCGTGCGTAGCCGAACGCGGGCGCGTTGAGCCAGGACATGCCCTCGGCTTTGGCCTGCGCCAGAAACGGCGCAAACGCCTGCGGCAACTCGCTGAAACCGTGCGCGCCGGGACCGCGCAATCCCTGCAGCATCGCTGCGAGCGGATTGTTCGCAAAGGCCGCATTCAAGCCCGGCAGATCGAAGCCGTCGCGCAGTGCCTGCGTCCACGCCGCCTGCACGCCGGCGCCGGCATCCTTGCCCGCCGCAACGGCGAGCATCGATTGCATCAGCGCTACGTAAGCCTTGGCGCTGCCGAGCAGGCGCTCGGCAGTCTCATTCTGCTTGCCGGAATTGGCGAACTGACGCGACCACTGCTCCAGGCCTTCGTGCCAGGGGAGCGCCGGATCGGGCACGGTGCCGGCCGCATTGCGCGTTGCGTCCTGCCAGGCGCTCCAGTACTGCTTTTGCAGGGCCTGCCAGTCGGCCATCCAGTCCTGCGTCGGTTTTTTCCCGGCCATGCCGATCTCCGCGTACACGCAAATGCTAACACGTAATTGCTGCACTGCAAAAACGAAAAAGGCGAGCCGAAGCTCGCCTTTTTGCGCACCGGTCAAAGCCGGGATGTCAGGCCGCGGGCGCCTCTTCGGCGACCGCTTTCATCGACAGGCGGATGCGACCCTGCTTGTCGACTTCCAGCACCTTGACCTTGACGATGTCGCCTTCCTTGAGCTTGTCGGAAACCTTCTCGACGCGCTCGTTGGAAATCTGCGAAACGTGGACGAGGCCGTCCTTGCCGGGCAGGATGGTGACGAACGCGCCGAAGTCCATCAGCTTGGCGACCTTGCCTTCGTAGATGCGGCCGGGCTCGACATCGGACACGATCTGCTCGATGCGCGCCTTGGCCGCTTCGGCCGCTTCGCGATTCACCGAGGCGATGACGATGGTGCCGTCGTCGCTGATGTCGATCGTCGCGCCGGTCTCTTCGGTGATCGCGCGGATCGTGGTACCGCCCTTGCCGATGACTTCGCGAATCTTGTCCGGGTGAATCTTCATCGTCATCAGGCGCGGTGCGAATTCGCTCATCTCGGTGCGCGAAGTGCCGAGCACCTTGTTCATCTCGCCCAGGATATGCAGGCGGCCTTGCCTGGCCTGCGCCAGCGCCACCTTCATGATTTCCTCGGTGATGCCGTCGATCTTGATGTCCATCTGCAGCGCGCTGATGCCATCGGCGGAACCGGCGACCTTGAAGTCCATGTCGCCCAGATGATCCTCGTCGCCGAGGATGTCGGACAGCACGACGAACCGGTCGCCTTCCTTGACCAGTCCCATCGCGATACCGGCGACCGGCGCCTTGAGCGGTACGCCGGCGTCCATCATGGCCAGCGACGAACCGCAGACCGAGGCCATCGACGAGGAGCCGTTCGACTCGGTGATCTCGCTGACCACGCGCACCACGTACGGGAACGCCTCAATGGCCGGCTTGACAGCCTGGACACCGCGCTTGGCCAAGCGACCGTGACCGATTTCGCGGCGCTTGGGCGCGCCGAAACGGCCGCACTCGCCCACCGAGAACGGCGGGAAGTTGTAGTGGAACAGGAACGCATCCTTGGACTCGCCTTCCGGCGCATCGATGATTTGCGCGTCGCGCGCGGTGCCGAGCGTGATCGCGACCAGCGCCTGCGTCTCGCCGCGGGTGAACAGCGCCGAGCCGTGCGTGCGCGGCAACACGCCCACGCGCACCGTGATCGGACGGATGCCGTCGAGCGCGCGGCCGTCGATGCGCACCTTGGTGTCGAGCACGGCATCGCGCAGCGTGCGGTATTCGAGTTCGCCGAATTCCTTGGCCATGTCCGCCGCTGCCCACTTCTCGGCTTCGGCGCGGCCGGCAAGCGCCTGCATCACATCCTGTCTGATCGCGGCGATGGCGTCGCGGCGCTGCAATTTGTCGCGCACCTTGAACGCCGCGGCGAGCTTGCCGCCGATGCTTTCCTTGAGCGCAGCGATCATGGCCATGTTCTTTGCCGGAGCCGTCCATGCCGAGGGCTTGGTGCCGGCTTCGACCGTGAGTTCGTTGATCGCGTTGATCACCTTCTGTAGCTCGCGGTGGCCGAACGTGACCGCGCCGAGCATGACGTCTTCGCTGAGCAGCTTGGCCTCGGACTCCACCATCAGCACCGCGTTGGCGGTACCGGCAACCACCAGGTCGAGATCGGAAGACTGCAGTTCGGTCTTGGTCGGATTGAGCAGGTAATTGCCGTTGGCAAAACCCACGCGCGCCGCACCGATCGGCCCCTTGAACGGGATCCCGGCCAGCGACAGCGCAGCCGAAGCGCCGATCATCGCCGGAATGTCGCCGTCGACTTCGGGATTGAGCGAGACGACCTGGGCGATGACCTGCACTTCGTTCTTGTATTCTTCGGGGAAGAGCGGGCGCACCGGGCGGTCGATCAGACGCGAGGTCAGTGTTTCCTTCTCGGTCGGCCGGCCTTCGCGCTTGAAGAAGCCGCCGGGAATGCGTCCGGCGGAATAGAA
>JAGWXP010000178.1 GCA_018969845.1 Lysobacteraceae bacterium
GCCCTTGACCAGGCGCACGCAGAAGCGTCTTCCGGCTTTCCTGGCTTTCTCGGCCAGCCAATCGATAACGAACGGCGCGCGCTTCAGGTAGGCCTGCACGGCAAGACCGTAGCCGTTCCAGCCATTGAGCGAGGTATCGGCATGCACGGCGGTGATGACTTCCAGCGACAGTTCCAGACGGTCGGCTTCCTCGGCATCCACGGTCAGGCCGATGCCGTTTTTCTTCGCCAGTTGCGCGAGTTCGAGCAGTTTAGGTATCAGTTCGGCATGCACGCGTGCGCGTTTGGAGACTTCGTAGCGCGGATGCAGGGCCGAGAGCTTGATCGAAATGCTTGGCGCGTCGAGCACATCGTTGAAGGGTCCACGGGCGCCGAGCGCAACAATCGCATCGCGATACGCCCGCATGTAGCGTTCGGCGTCCGGCTGCGTCAGCGCCGCCTCGCCGAGCATGTCGTAGGAATAGCGGTAGATGCGATTGTCTTTTGCGCCGGCGCGGTCGAGCGCTTCGGCGATGCTGCGGCCCATCACGAACTGGTGGCCCATGATGCGCATGGCCTGGCGCACGGCTAAGCGGATCACCGGCTCGCCAGAGCGGCCGACCAGGCGCCGCAGCGCGCCGGCGAAGTTGCGCCGCGTGTCCTCGCCCAGGGCAATGAACTTGCCAGTGAGCATCAGGCCCCAGGTGCCGGCATTGACCAGTACCGAATCGCTCTTGCCCAGGTGCTTTTCCCAATCCGCCTCGCCGAGTTTGTCGGCAATGAGTTTGTCGGCGGTATCCTTGTCCGGAATGCGCAGCAGGGCCTCGGCCACGCACATCAGCAGCACGCCTTCCTCGCTGGAGAGATCGTACTGGCGCATGAAGGATTCGACCGCCGACTGCTGGCCGGCCTTGGCGCGCACGCGCGCGACCAGTTCTGTGGCACGGGCCAGCACGCGATCACGCTCGGAAGCCGGCAGCGCGGCCTGCGCGACGAGATCGGCCATGGCCTCGGTTTCGTCGCGGCAGTACGCGGCAGTCAGGCGCGCGCGCGCCGGGTCGGCCGCAGCCGGCAACTCGGATTCCAGAATGGCGCTCACGGGTTCCTCCGCATGGGCCGCATAGTTTAGCAAGCCGCGGCCCGGCAAAACTTGCCCCTGACCTGCGCGCTCACTATCATTGGCAGGCTGCAACGCTGCGTTTCCCATGATCGAGCAGATATCAGCGCCGCCGCAGGACGCAATGGCGACGGTGGCGGTGTTTCCGCACCGCTCGCTGTCGCGGGCGGGTCTGGCGGTGTACTTCGCCGCGCAAAGCATCGCCACCCTCGGGTTTGCGCTGCTGGCGGCGTGGCGCGGGATCGTGCTGGCGCCGGTGTTTGCGCTGCTGGTGCTGGCCGCGACGGCGTGGTGCGTGGTGCGGGTCTGGCGCGCGTCGGCGCGCGGACAACTCGTCACGATCACGCCGCGCGACGTGGAAATCGCGGCGGCGGGCGCGGCGGCGCACTATCATCCGTACTGGGTGCGGGTGCGGCTGGAGGCAGGACGCTGGCCGGGCTGGCCAAGCCGGTTGTGGGTCGGCTCGCACGGACGCGAAACGGAAGTCGGCGCGTTCTTGAACGACGCCGAGCGCAGGGAACTGGCGCAACGATTGGAAAGACTGCTGCGCGATGCCAATTCGCGCAACGGGGACTCGGGACTCGGGACAAGGTAGAACACGATGAAGGCGGCCGGATCAATGCGTAGCAAGTGGGGATTGGGACTCGTGCTGACGGCAGTCGCCGGCGCTGCGCATGCGCTGGCGGAACCGTGGCAGTTGAACATGTCGCCGGGCGTGACGCAGACCTCGCGCGAGGTCTATCACATACACATGCTCGGTTTTTACGTGTGCTGCGCGATCGGCGTGGTGGTGTTCGGGGCGATGATCATCGCCATGTTCAAGTTCCGCAAATCCAAGGGCGCGGTCGCCGCGACCTGGAGCCACAACACCAAGGCCGAGATCGTCTGGACCGTCGTTCCGATCCTGATCCTGATCACGTTGGCCTGGCCGGCAACCAACGTCATGATCAAGATGGCCTACACCGAACAGTCCGACATGACGGTGAAGATCACGGGCTACCAGTGGAAGTGGGGCTACGATTACATCAACGTCGGCGCCAAACCCTACCATGTGCATTTCATCTCGCGCCTGGATTCGCGCTCGGACAAGACGCGCGAATTGCGTTCGGGCCTGGATCCCTGGGCGGTGCAGGACAAGGATTACGACGGCAAAGAACAGAACACGTACCTGCTCGACGTCGACCACCCGCTGGTGCTGCCGACCGACACCAAGATCCGTTTTGTCGTCACCGGCGATGACGTGATCCACGCCTGGTGGGTGCCGCAGCTCGGCTGGAAGCAGGATGCGATTCCGGGAATCATCAACGACGACTGGACCGACATCCACGACCCGGGCATCTACCGCGGCCAATGCGCGGAGCTGTGCGGCCAGGATCACGGCTTCATGCCGATCGTGGTCAAGGCCGTGCCGAAGGCCGAATTCACCAAATGGCTGGACGAGCAGGAAGCGCTCGCGACCAAGGCGAATGCACCTGCGGCTCCGGCAGTCGCTCCGGCACCGGCTGTCGCCGCCGCTGCACCGACGTCGGCGCCGCACGCCAACTAATTCCGTTTACACAGAAAATCGTTCCACGAGGTTGTCATGACCACCCAAGCCGCCGCACACCACGACGATCACCACGACGACAAGCCGCACGGCTTCCTGCACCGCTGGGTGTTCTCGACCAACCACAAGGACATCGGCACCCTGTACCTGGTGTTCGCGTTCATCATGGTCTGCGTCGGCGCGGCGTTTTCCGGCGTCATCCGCACCGAGCTGATGAGGCCCGGCCTGCAGTTCGTGCAGCCGTACTTCTTCAACGAGATGACCACGCTGCACGCGCTGGTCATGATCTTCGGTGCAATCATGCCCGGCTTCGTCGGCCTCGCGAATTGGATGATCCCGCTCATGATCGGCGCGCCGGACATGGCCCTGCCGCGCATGAACAACTGGTCGTTCTGGATCCTGCCGTTCGCGTTCATCCTGCTGCTGTCGACGCTGTTCATACCCGGCGGCGCGCCGGCCGGCGGCTGGACCATGTATCCGCCGCTTTCCATCCAGGGCGGCGACAGCGTGGCCCTGATGGTGTTCTCGATCCATCTGATGGGCATTTCCTCGATCATGGGTTCGATCAACATCATCGCGACCATCCTCAACATGCGCGCGCCGGGCATGGATCTGCTCAAGATGCCGCTGTTCGTGTGGACCTGGCTGATCACCGCATTCCTGCTGATCGCGGTGATGCCGGTGCTGGCCGGTGCGGTGACGATGCTGCTTACCGACCGCTATTTCGGCACCAGTTTCTTCAACGCCGCCGGCGGCGGCGATCCGGTGATGTACCAGCACATCTTCTGGTTCTTCGGGCATCCCGAGGTCTACATCATGATTTTGCCGGCGTTCGGCATCATCTCCGAGATCATCCCGACCTTCAGCCGCAAACCGCTGTTCGGCTATCAGGCGATGGTGTACGCGCTGGCTTCGATCGCGTTCCTGTCGTTCATCGTCTGGGGCCACCACATGTTCACGGTCGGCATGCCGCTCGGCGGCGAGCTGTACTTCATGTACGCGACCATGCTGATCGCGATCCCGACCGGCGTGAAGGTGTTCAACTGGGTGTCGACGATGTGGGGCGGCTCGCTTTCGTTCGAGACGCCGATGCTGTGGGCGATCTCCTTCGTCATCCTGTTCACGATCGGCGGCTTCTCGGGCGTGATGCTGGCGCTGGTGCCGGCGGACTTCCAGTACCAGGACACCTATTTCGTCGTCGCGCACTTCCATTACGTGCTCGTCACCGGCGCGCTGTTCGCGATCATCGCCGCGGTGTATTACTGGTGGCCGAAGTGGACCGGCAGGATGTACAACGAGACCTGGTCCAAATTCCATTTCTGGTGGAGCATGGTGTTCGTCAACGTGCTGTTCTTCCCGCAGCACTTCCTCGG
>JAGWXP010000022.1 GCA_018969845.1 Lysobacteraceae bacterium
GTAGCCCGCGCCCGCGGCTGCGGCTGCATTCGGGAAATATTCGACGTTGCGCGCATGTGCGGTCGGCGCCGGACACACCGGCCGGCAGTAGATGCCGGTCGTGCGCACGGCGGTGAAGAACAGCCCGTCGAAACGCGCATCGCGCGTCAGGCGCGCCTGTTCGCAGGCTTTCGCATCGAGTGCAACGACGCAAGAGGGTATCGACATGGCAGCAATCCTAGCGCCACGCCCGGGTCGGAACTAGCCGTTTTCGGCCATGACTATCGGAACGTCAAAATCCGTATTTCAGGAACCCGCCGTCGACAGCAAGGATTTCGCCGGTAATGTAACTCGCTGCGGGCAGGCACAGAAACGCGACGGCGGCGGCGACTTCCTCCGCCTCGCCGATGCGTGCGAGCGGCGTGCGTTGCAGCACCTCGTCAAGGTAATCCGGATCAGCGAGCACGCCTTCGGTGCGCTGCGTGCGGATGTACCACGGCGCGACCGCATTCACGCGGATGCCGTCCCCGGCCCACTCGCAGGCGAGGTTTTTGGTCAGTTGCCCCAGAGCGGCCTTCGTCATGCCGTACGGCGAACCGGTACGCACGTGCGTGAGTCCGGACACCGAACTCACGTTCACGATTGCCGCATTCGCGTGTTCGGCCAGATGCGGATGCGCGAGCCGGCACATCGCGAACGCGGACAGCAGGTTTGTGTCGATCAGCGCGCGCACTTCCTCGTCGCTGTAGTCGAGCGTGGCCTTGCGCAGATTCGTGCCGGCATTGTTCACGAGCAGCGACAACGGCACGTCCAGATCCGCGATCCAGTCGAACACTTCCAGGCGCTGCTCGTGATCGGCGACGTCCGCCGCGAACGCGAGGATTTCGCGTTCCGGGAATTCCTCGGCCAGCTCCGCGCGCGCGGATTCCAGATGCGCTTCGTCGCGTGCGACCATCAGCACATCCGCACCGAGCGCGGCGAATTCGCGTGCGCAGGCCAGGCCGATGCCCTTGCTCGCGCCGGTAATCAGCGCGGTTTGGCCGTCCAGACGCCAGCGTACGGGATTCGTCGTCATTCTCGGTACTCCGCTTGAAGTGCGGAAAACTACGGCGCAGACTGTACGCAATTCACCGGGAGACTGCCATGAAAACCGCGATCGCGTGCATTGCCGTCCTCGCTCTGGCGCTTTCCGCCTGCGGCGCCGATGCGCCGCCGCCGCCGAAGGCCGCCGTCGCGCAACCGGCGGCGCCGCTGCCGAATTCGAACGTGTTCAGCACGGACGTCAAGGCGCTGAACAAGGCCAAGAACGTGCAGAACGTCGTCAACGACCAGCAGAAAGCCGCCGACAAGGCGCTCCAGGATCAGGGCGGCTGAAGCCGGGCGCACGGCGACCGTCGTCGCCGCACGCCCGCCAGCGCCCGCGTTCAGATGTGCGCGGACAGGGTGACGAAATACGAACGGCCGGCGGCCGGATACGCCAGCACCGCGCCGACGCTGTCCGGCGTGCCGAAGTAGCCGCCCGCGGAAACCCATTCGAACGGGTTGTATTTGCGGTCGAACAGGTTGTCCACATCCACGCCGAGTTCCAGCCCGTGCAGGCCAAGCGCCGTGGGCAAGTCGAACTTCACCCCGGCATCGACCACGGTGTAGCTCGGCACGAAGCGCGAACTGGTGGCATTGAGCACGTCGTCGAACATGTGCTGCTTGCCGGTGTACTGCACGGTCAGGCGCGGCTCGGCGACGACGCTGCCCAGACGCAGATCGTAGTAGCCGCCGAGGTTCAACGTGGTGTCCGGCACGTAGGCCACTGCAAGACCGTTGTAATCGGGGCCGCCGTCCGGCTGGTAGTGGCTGAAGTGCGCCTGTTCGCGGCTCAGGTTTGCGAACAGGTACAAGTTCTGCAGCGGACTGTCGGCGACCGACAGATTGAGGCCGCGGTAGACCGAGCTGCCGAACGCCGAGATCGTGTCGCCGTTTGCCAGGGTGTGGCCGATAATCTGGTTGCCGAAATCGAGCCGGTACAGGTTCGCCTCGAGTAGGAAGTCGTGCAGATACCCATCGTCAGCCACATGCCACTTCACGCCGCCCTGCAGCTCGTGGCCGCGCTCGAGCTGGATCGACGACGCCTCGATGCTCTGGTACGGACCGCCGCCGCCGCCGTTTTGCGGCTCCTTGTACGCCTGCGCGTAGTTCGCGTACAGCGCCACACTCGGCGTCAAGGTCCAATGGGCATCGAGTGACGGCTCCAGCTTGCTGAAGCTGTTGCGCGCATTCGGCAACTGTCCCTGATTCTTGCCGGTGGCATTGGGAAAGCGCGCAGCGCCGCCGTTGACGTAATCGGTGGCATAGCGGATCGCGCGCAGGCCGGGCAGCAGGTAGAACGCATCGCCGAGCGCGATCTTGTCCTGCACGAATGCGGCGGCCTTGTCCTGGTACCAGTAATCGTCGCGATACTTTGCGTTCGGCGCCTGGCGACTGCCGAAGTACGGTGCGTTCGGGTTGTAGAAGGACTGACGCGTATCGTAAGTACTGTCGATGTACCACACGCCGGTCGAGAGCGTATTGCCCGGCAGGCGGATGTCGGCGTAGAGCTTGTCGCCGAATTCGCGGCTGAACGGGTTGTTGTATTCATACAGATTGGCCGGGTTCTGCACGAAGTCGTTGTAATGGTCATGCAGACGGTTCTCGTGATTGAACCAGACCCGATTATGCAGCGTGGTGGCGTCGTCCAGATCGAGGTTCGCCTTGCTGTACACCAGCCAGTCGTGGTTCGTCGACTTCTTGAACCACACGCTGCGCGGCAACGCGCTGTAGTAGCCGGTGGTCGGCTGGCTGTAGAGCGGGCCGGGAATCACGTTGCCGTTCGGGTCCAGGCCGTTGACGGTAAGATCGGCGATCGGCGCCACCGGAATCGCGGTCGGCCGATAGCCTTGCGCATCGGCGGCGTAGGCGCCGACACTGACGTCACCGCCGGAAAACGTCTTGCGCAGCTTGGCGTAGAACATGCTGGCATGCGTGTTGTTGTTGAATCCGTCACTGCTCTGGCGGAAGCTGTCGGCGTAGGTATAGCCGGCGCCGAGCACCGCGCTGTAGCCGTTGCGCACGCCGCTTTGCAGCAACGCCGCGGCGCCGCGCGTGGTGTGGCTGCCCACGGTCACGCGCGCCGTGGTGTCCGCTTCGGCGGCCGGTTGTACCGGCAGGAAATCGATGCGTCCGCCGATGTCGGTGAACCCGCGTTCGCGCGGATCGCCGGGGCCATACGTCACGCCGATCCCTTCGATCAGGAGTAACTGGTTGACCAGAGTGGTCTGCCACAATCCGGTGCCGGGATTGTTCATCGGGATGCCATCGAAGGTGACGCCGATGCTGCCGTAGTCGATGCCGGCGCCGGACGGCTCGCCACCCCAACCCTGCTTGATGCCGTTGATGCTGATCGAATAGCGCGTGGTACTGCCCGAGCCATAGCCGTTGACGTGCACGCCGGGCGCCACTTCCAGCGCCTGTGCCGCGCCAGCGCCGGCACTGACCGATTGCAATTGTTTGCCGTCGATGATCTTGCGCGTTTGCGCCGAACGGAACTGCTCGGCCTGAGTCGGCACTTTGCTCGTCATCGCCTGCGCGGTGACGCTAACCTTGTTCAGCGTGGTCGGGTTCTGCACGCTGCCGGCATCGTCGAGGGCAGCCGCCGGGTGCATCGTCAGCGCCCACAGGATGGAACCGGTCAAAGCGGCGACCGGAATTTCGCGCAAGCGGAACGGGTGAAGATTCATCTGCATCTCCTGAACAGTGGGAACGAGCCGTGCGCTCGCATGCCGACTTGAACGGCACGCAAGCGCGTGCGCTGCGCGGACATCCTGCGCGACGCGAATGGCCGGCTAGCTTTGCCCCCCGGGATTGCAGCGTGGTGACCGCGCGATGACGCGTCGGTTGCACGGCCGCGGCGCGAACGCGCCGCGTCGTGTCGGAATCGGAATCAGCGCAGGCCGCAGAAGCAGTAGGCGTATACGCCCAAACGTCCGTCGGACGCCGCTTGCAGCAAGCGCAATTGCGCGCGAATCTGCGGCTGGTCGAGCAGGCCGAGCGGCATCTGCGGCAGCACCGCGTGCGCGAACCGCACGAGTGCGTCGTTGCTCATGTTCATCGCCAGCCGCTCCCAGAAACTGAGCGGTTTCTCGACGTAGGACACGCGATAGTTATCGCCCAGATGTGCGGCCTGCGCGGCTGCGGCGATTGCGTCCTCGAGACCGCCGATCTTGTCGACCAAGCCACGCTCGCGTGCCTGTTCGCCGCTCCACACGCGGCCCTGCGCGACTGCGTCGATCTCATCCGGCGTCTTGTGGCGCGCAGCGGCGACCTTGTGGATGAAGCGCTGATAGCCGTTGTCGATCACCGCCTGCAACGTCGCGCCGACCGCCGGATCCAGGGCGCGGCGCGGATCGATCGCATCGGCCAGCGGCGTGGTGCCGACGCCGTCGGTGTGAATACCGATCTTCGCCAGCGTGTTCGGGATATTCATCATGATGCCGAAGATGCCGATCGAGCCGGTGATCGTGGTCGGCTCGGCGAAGATCTCGTCGCCATCCATCGATATCCAGTAGCCGCCGGACGCGGCGACATCGCCCATCGACACGATGACCGGCTTGTGTGCGGCCTTCGTCAACGCCACTTCGCGACGGATCAGTTCCGAGGAAAACGCGTCGCCGCCGGGCGAATCGACGCGCAGCACGAGCGCCTTGACCGACGCGTCGTCGCGCGCGCGACGAATGAGTTTGGCGGTCGATTCGCCGCCGATCGTGCCCTGCGGCTGGTTACCCGGCAGGATGTCGCCTTCGGCCACGACGACCGCGACTTGCGGCCGCAAATCCAGCGGATGTTCGCGCTCGACCAGCGCCGCGTAATCGGCGAAATCGATCTGCCGGTAGGTATGTCCGTCGCGGGCACCGTCGGCGATCAGCACCTGCCGTGCCTGGTCGGGCGTGGCGAGCTTGTCGACGAGCTTGTCGGCGAGTGCGAGCTTGGCCATGTCGCCGCCAGCGGATTTCACCGCGTCCGCGTAGTCGGCGATCCGCGCCGAGATTTTCGCCGGATCCAGGTGCCGCGTCGCGGCGATATCTTTCAGGTAATCGCCCCAGATGTCGCTCATCCAGAACAGATCCGCCTGCTTGGCATCCGGCGACGCGTCGTTGCGCACATACGGTTCGGGATAAGACTTGTAGGTGCCGACCTTGAACACGTGCACGTCCACGCCGAGCCAGTCGAGCGCGTCCTTGTAATAGTTGCGGTACGAGGCGAAGCCGGTGAGCAGCACGCCTTCCAGCGAATCCGGATGCAGCAGGATCGTGTTCGCGTGCGCGGCGAGGTAATACTGGCCCTGGGTCATGCCGTTGGATACCGCGATGACCTGCTTGCCGGCCGCCTTGAAGCGGTCGAGCGCCGCGCCGATCTCGCGCAGCGTCGACAAGCCGGCGCTGTCGATGCCGTCAGGCTCCAGCACCATGCGCGCGATACGCGGATCCTTCGCCGCCGCATCGATCGCCTTGAGGATATCGCGCAACTGCGTCTGCTTCGATTTGTCACCGGCCAGATTCGACAGCGCGCGCTGCGCAGCATCGTTCGTGTACTGCTCGACGATGCTGCCTTTCGGATCGAGCACGAGCGCGGTCTTGTCGAGCAGCTTCGGCGCGCCGGTGCGCAGCGCGGCGATGAAGCCGATCAGCAGGAACAGGGCGATGACGCCAAATACCAGACGCCGTGTGAAATTGAACAGGTGCCAGACACCGATCAGGAAGCGCGCGATCGCGCCGCGTTGTTGCTCAGCCATGAAATTCTCCACAGATTGATGCGAGCCTAACCGAAATGACGGCCGCGATCACGCGCTGAAGGTCATGCGCGAACGGGAAGATCGCGCACTTCGCGCGCGAAACGCGCGAACAGCAGCACCGCCGCGACGCTCAGCCCGGCGATCATGCCGATCCACATGCCCGGCGCGCCGTGACCGTAGTGGAAACACAGCAGATAACCGATCGGCATGCCGACACCCCAGTACGAAAGCGTGGTGATCGCCATCGGCCCGGTCGTGTCCTTGAGTCCGCGCAGCGCGCCGTTCGCGGTGACCTGGATGCCGTCGGAGAACTGGAATGCCGCGGCGAACAACAGCAGATGCGCGGCGATCGCCGCAACCGTGGAATCGCCGGTATACAACGCCGCGATCGCGTGCGGAAACAGCGCCATCAACGCGCACGAAACGAGTTGCGAGGCCAGTGACGCACCGATGCCGACGAAGCCGGCCCAGCGCGCACCCTGCGCATTGCCGCCTCCCGCCGCTCGGCCCACCCGCACCGTGGTCGCCATCGCCACACCCAGCGGCACCATGAAAGTGACCGAGGCGACGTTGATCGCGATCTGGTGGCCGGCGACGACATCGGCACCGAGCGAGCCGATCAGCAGCGCCGCGCTGACGAACAAACCCGCTTCCATCAGCAGGGAAATGCCCATCGGCACGCCCAGCCGCAGCAGTTCGTAAAGCGCGCGCGGCTGCGGCCAATCCCAGCGCGCGAACGGCGCGTAGACCCGGTAATGGCGCCGACGCGCGATGTAGAAAACAAATGCCGCGAATTGCACCCACAACACCGTGGCCGTGGCGATGCCCGAACCCTGCGCGCCGCGCGCGGGCAGGCCGAATGCGCCGTACATGAATACGTACCCGACCGGTGCGAGCAGGACCAGGCCGAGCGCGCCGAAGTACATGGTCGGGCGGGTCAATGCGAGGCCCTCGGAAAAACCGCGCAACGCGAAATAGCCGGTCAGCGCCGGCGCGCCCCAGGAAATCGCGTGCAGAAACGACTGCGCCTGCGCGGCGATGTCCGGTGCAATGCCCATCAGGCGCAGCAAGGGTCCGGCATGGCGCACGGCGAAAAACAGGACGATGCCGATGCCGGCGGCCAGCCACAGCGCCTGCCGCAACAGCGCGCCGATGGATTCGCTTTCGCCCGCGCCGTGCCGGTGCGCCACCGACGGCGGCATCGCCATCATCACCCCGATCGCGGCGACGATGGCGAGCACCCACACATTCGCGCCGATCGCCACCGCTGCGAGTGTGGTTGCACCATAATGACCGGCCAGCACGGTGTCGACCACGTTCATGCCGATCGCCGACAGCTGGCCGAGCACCAGCGGCGCGGCCAGGCGCAGGGTTTCGCGCAATTCGGTTCGCAGGCGCGGCGGCAGACGTTGCATCGTCGTGGCAGTATCGGATGGGGTCGCGCAGTGTAACCGCAGGCCATGACTTCCGCCCTGCGCACAGCGATCCCAATCGGCTAAAGTGCGCCGATGGAAACCGACTCCACTTCCGCCGCGCCGTCCGCACCCGCGCCGCGCTGCCTGAACTGCGGCGAAGAATTGCACGGCGATCACTGCCACGCCTGCGGCCAGCCGGTAAAGGGCATGATCCGGCCGCTGTCGAGCATGCTGCACGATGTCGCCGACACCATCTTCAACATCGATTCGCGCATCTTCCACACGCTGGTGCCGCTGTATTTCCGGCCGGGCTTCCTGACCCGCGAATACTTCGCCGGCCGGCGCGTGCGTTACGTCACGCCGTTCCGGCTCTACTTTTTCCTCAGCGTGCTGGCGTTTTTCACCATCCAGTTGACCCTGAGCGATTCCAATCTCGGCAAATACGTCGTCATGGACGATGACAACAGCCCGGGCATCTCCTCGGCGATGACACCGCAGGAAGTGGTCGCGCGACGCGACGCAGCGCTGGCCAAGCTGGAATCCGCCAAAGCGATCACGGGCGCGGTCATCGGCGCGACGCCAGCACCGGGCAACGTGCAAAAGGAAGTCGACGCCGGCATGGAAAAAGGTGCCGCGAAGATCCGCAAGGAAGCCGATCAGCGACTCGCGTATCTGCAGAAGGTCGCGGACGCCAAGGCCAAGGGCGTGCCGCCGCCACCCGGTCCCAGCATCGATGCCATGAGCTTCAACGACAAGCCCTGGGATGCGAAAACCAATCCGGTGCGCGTTTCCTGGCTGCCGGATTTCGCCAACGCGCGCTTGAACGCCGCGATCGCACACGCGAAGAACAACATTCCGCGCATCCGCAAGGATCCAACCCTGCTCATCGCCGGCGCGCTCGGCGTGTTGCCGCAGGTGCTGTTCGTGCTGATGCCGTTGTTCGCCCTGCTGTTGAAGATTTTCTACATTTTCAAGCGCCGCCTGTACATGGAACACCTGATCGTCGCACTGCACAGCCACGCCTTCGTGTTCGTGTCGATGCTGCTGTTCACGCTCGCCGGATTCGCGCATTCGTGGACGCTGACCACAGCACCCGGCCTCGCGCCTGTGCTCGGTCTGCTGCTGTTGGTGATGGGATGGTGGATTCCCATCTACCTGTTTGTCATGCAGAAAAAAGTCTACGGCCAGGGCTGGTTCTTCACGACCGTGAAATTCTGCGCGATCGGCATCTGCTACACGATCATGATTTCGCTCGGTGTTGCCGCCGCGTTCGTCATCAGCCTGGCCACGGCGTGATCGTTTACGAAGTGAATCTGGACATCGCCGCGGATGCATTCGCTGCATACCGCGAGTGGCTGGATGCGCATGTACGCGAGATGCTCGCCCTGCCCGGCTTCGTGTCGGCGGAAATTTTCGAATGTCGCGAGCCGGCGCCTGCCGCAGGACGCCGCCACCTTGTGGTGACGTACCGCCTGACGGACGCGCCTGCGCTGGAGCGCTATCTGCGCGAGGACGCGCCGCGTTTGCGCGCCGACGGCATCGCGCGCTTCGGCGGGAAATTCAACGCGACACGGCGCGTGCTCGCAGCGGTGTAGTCAACGCCCGCGCGGACGGGGTGGCGGCGGATGCGGCGCCGGATGCGGATGCGCGTTGGCCAGCTCCGCGCTGCGCTGTGGCGCCGGCAACCGCAGCATGCGCTGCCGGTAAGCTTCGCGTTCGTTTTCGGGCAAGCTGCGCCAGGTCTGGTGGAACGCCCGGCGTTCGGCCGGCGTCATCGATTGCAGCATCTGCCGCGTCGGCTGACGTTCGTTCTGCGGGATCGAGCGGAAGAATTCGCGCGCATTGCCGGCCTGATTCTGCGCCTGCGCACCGGCGATGAAAGCGCGGCGCTCGGCCGGACTCATCTGCTTGAATCTCTCGCGCAGTTTCTCGCGCTGCGCCGGCGGCAGGCTGGAAAAACGCTTGAATGCCTGGCGGATACGTTGCTGCTGCGCGGGCGGCAGGCGCTTGAATTTCTCGTAGCGCTGACGCAATTGCGCACGTTGTTCGGCCGTCAGGCCGTTCCATCTCTGGAAACGCTGGCGCACGGTCTCGCGCTGTTCCGGACTCATCTTCGCCCAGCGTTGTGCACCGCGCTGCAGGCGCTGCTGCGCCGCCGGAGAAAGCGCATCCCATCTGGCCTGTGCCGATGCCAGCACCTGCTGCTCGGCCGGACTCAAGCTGGACCACGGAATCGCAGCGGTTTGCCCGGCGGACGCCGGCGTGGATGGATCCTGCGCGAACGCAACCGCACACGGCAGCAGCATGGCCACCATCAGAACACCGCGTGCGTGCGCGTGCCGCATCATGGATGCGATTCCGGCGGCGATTGCGGCGTGGATTTCGCCGGCTTCAGCACCGCGGCATTTTCGGCCAGGCCCATCGGGTCGAGCCCGTCGGCGGCATCGCCGTAATCGCCGAGATAGCCGATCAAATCCAGATCGGGCGACTGTTTGGGTTTAGTCTGCTGCGTCATCGTCTTCTTGCCCTGTTCCGTCGCCGCCGCATCGGCAGGCGGAGGTTGCGGCGGCGTCTGCGCCGCCAGCACCAGCGTCATAGCGGCCAGCGCCGGCAGCATCAGCCGCTGTTGCCCTGATCCTGCGCATCGAGCCAGGCGTAGAAATCCAGATCCTGCATCATCTCCATGTCGTCCCCGCTCGCGATCATGTCCAGGTCGGCCGAGTTCAAGGCATTGCCTGCGACCGCCGCCGCCGGCGGCGCGGGAAGCGCCGCGGTTTGCGGACGGCGCGCGTGCCAAACGTCCACCGCGAGCAGAAGCGCGCAGGCGCCAGCAAACCCCGCCGGCAGAAACAACCATGCCGCACGGCGGCGCGGCGCACGCTGCGCCAGCGCGGCCTGACGCGCGCGGTTCAGGCGCGACAAGGCAGCGGCGTCAAGATTGCGTGCCGATTCGTCGAGCAATTGCTTGGCCTGATCGGTCCACTGCGGAAGTCCGGATGTATTCATGCTCGATGTTTTCATGCGTGATCCTCCAGTTCGTGGCGCAGCGCAGCAAGCGCGCGCGACAGGTGCGTTTTCACGCTGCCTTCGCTGCAGCGCATGGTACTAGCGGTTGCCGCCACGTCGAAACCTTCCCACACGCGCAGCAGAAACGCCTGTCGCTGACGCAGCGGCAGGCGTGCCAGCGCGGCATTGAGGGCCTGTCCAGCCTCGTCGCCGGCCAGCCGCAGCAGCGGGCCGGGATCGTTGCTGTCCGGTGCCTGTGCGATTTCGTCGCGCTCGTCGTCGTCATCGGCGTTGTGCGTCCACACCGCCAGCCAGCGGCTGCGCACGTTGCGGCGCCGGTGCCAGTCGTTGAGGCGGCTGTCGAGCACGCGATAGAACAACGGCGCCCATTCGCCGGCGGGTTTGGCGGCATAATGGCGCACGAAGCCGAACATCGCGTCCTGCACCAGATCGAGCGCCTCGTCACGGTTGGACGTGGCAAGTTCAGCCATGCGCAGGGCGCGGCGTTCGACGCTTTTCAGAAACTGATCGAGCGTGCGCTCGCCGGTATGTGCCGCATCCACGCGCGCGGAATTCCAGGTGGCCGGAGCCGTCAAGGCGATTGTATGCGTCATGGCGTTCGAGGATAAACTCGTCTGCCACAATTGAACGCGCGAAACCCGCGGCGGTTGACGCGAAAACGGGACTTGAACGCAATTCCGTGACTGCCGGTTTTGCACAGCCGTTTGACCCTGCACGAGATGCGCAGGTTCGGCCCCTGAAATGCGCCAATGTATACCAATTTTCTGTTTGCAAGATATTGATTACCAATTACTATTTCAGTGTGGTTAAAAATTCACCAAGGCAATCCCACGCGCGCAACGACGCGCCCGGCGTCACTGTGTTCAGCGGGCCATGCACAGACTTATCCACATACTTTGTGGATAAGGAATAAATCTCTTGACTGCCAATATGTTGACGCCTGTTTTTGAGTATCGACTTACGATTTTCACGCAAGCCATGATTTTTGCGTCAAACCGCTCGTTCCACGCTGCGTGAAACCGTCGCGCGACCTCGTCCTGCGCGTCGCGGTTCCGGTACCGCTGCCGCAACTGTTCGACTACCTGCCGCCACCGGGAACCGAAATCACTGCAATCGCGCGCGGCATCCGCGTGCGCGTTCCGTTCGGGCGCGGCTACCGCATCGGCATCGTCATCGCCGTCGCGGCGCCGGAAATCCCCGTCTCGCGCCTGAAGACGATCGCCGCCGTACTCGATCGGCAGCCATTGCTCACCAGCGAGTTGCTGTCGACGCTGGAATGGACCGCACGCTATTACCAGCATCCGCTCGGTGAAGCGATCGATACGGCGTTACCCATGGGACTGCGCTCGGCGCGTCCGCTGCCGCCTGCAGGCGAGGCTGCGCTTGCGCTCGCCGCGAACGGCGCGCAAGCCACAGCCAGATCCGGCACGGCGAGCGCACGCTTGCTCGACATGCTGCGCGGCGGCCCGGTACTTTTTTCGGCATTGGATGCGCAATGGCCGGAATGGCGCCGCGCTGCGGCCAACCTGCGCAGGCGCAGTCTCGTCGAGACGATACGCATAAAACCGGCGCCACCGCCGCGTACGCGCCTGACGTCGCCACCGCTGACCACCGAGCAAGAACGTGCCATCGCCGCGATCGCGGCCGAAGCCGGCCGCTTCGCGCCCTTCCTGCTCGAAGGCATCACCGGCAGCGGCAAAACAGAGGTGTACCTCGCGCTGGCCGAACGGGCACTCGCGCGCGACGAACAGGTGCTGGTGCTAGTCCCGGAAATCGGTCTTACGCCGCAGTTGCTGCGCCGCTTTCGCGAACGCTTGCCCTCGACCGTGCACGCCTTGCATTCGGATCTGGCCGACGGTGAACGCACCCGCGCCTGGCTTGCTGCCGCACGCGGCGAATCCTGCGTGATCCTCGGCACGCGCTCGGCCGTATTCGTGCCGCTGCCGCGCGCCGGCCTCATCGTCGTCGACGAGGAACACGACACGTCGTTCAAGCAGCAGGATGGACTGCGTTATCACGCGCGCGACCTGGCATTGCTGCGCGGCAAGTCGCTGCGCGTGCCGGTCGTGCTGGGCTCGGCCACGCCGTCGCTGGAATCCCTGGCGAACGTGGAGTCCGGCCGCTATCGGCAACTGCACCTGTCCTCGCGTCCCGGCACGGCGCGGTCGCCGCCTGTGCGCACCATCGATTTGCGCGGCAAGCACCTGGCCGAGGGGCTGGCACCGGAACTCGTTGCCGGTATCCGCGCGTGCCTCGCACGCGGCGAGCAAGCTCTGCTGTTCCGCAACCGGCGCGGCTACGCCCCCGTGTTGCTGTGCCGCGCCTGCGGCTGGCACGCGGCCTGTGCGCGCTGCGACAAGCCGTTAACCTGGCATCGTGGCGCGGCACGCTTGCGTTGCCACCACTGCGGGGCTCAGCAACCGGTTCCCGTCGCCTGTCCGCAGTGCGGGCAAGCCGATCTGGCGCCCCAGGGTTTGGGCACCGAACGCATGGAGCAGGCGCTGTCCGGACTCTTCCCCGGCGCACCCGTCGTCCGCATCGACCGCGAAACCGTACGGCGCAAGGGCACAGTGGACGACCTGCTCAATCGGCTGGCGCCGGATCGGCCAGGAATCTACGTCGGCACGCAGATGCTGGCCAAGGGTCACGACTTGCCGAATCTGACGTTTGTCGGCCTGATCGGCGTAGATAGCGGCCTGTTCAGCGTAGATTTCCGCGCCAGCGAACGCCTGTGCCAGCTCATTGTGCAAGTTGCCGGACGCGCCGGGCGCGCGCTCAAACCGGGTGAAGTCTGGCTGCAAACACACCACCCGGATCATCCCTTGTTGCGCGGCCTGCTGGGCGCAGGCTATGCGCAGGTCGCGCGCGAGCTGCTTGCCGAGCGCAGGGAGGCGGGCCTGCCGCCGTATGCGCACCTGGCCCTGCTGCGCGCGGAGGCCAAGACACAAACTGCCACCGACGAATTCCTCGCCGTCGCTGCCCAGGCTATGGCACCACCCGAATCCGTGAGCCTGCTCGGTCCCATGCCCGCGCCGATGCCGCGCCGCGCGGGTTCGCATCGCGGCCAATTGCTGCTTAGCGCCGCGAACCGCAAAGCTTTGCATGCATTTCTTCCGGACTGGCTGGTGCACCTGCGCGAGCTACGCGAGGCGCGACGCGTGCGCTGGTCGATCGACGTGGATCCGGTAGATCTGTATTGACGCAAAACAAAACGGCCCGCGAAGGGCCGTTTGGAATTTGTTTTTGTTGAAACGTGCGGCCATGGATGCCGCTTTGTGATTTCGGCGATAAGGGATGATCGTAAAAAATTACGCCGCAAACACCGCGCGCATCTTCTTCATCGCGTTGACTTCGACCTGGCGGATGCGCTCGGCGGAAACGCCGTATTCGTCGGCTAGTTCCTGCAAGGTCGCCTTGTCGCCGTCCTTGAGCCAGCGCCGCGTGATGATGTCGCGCGAACGCGCGTCGAGCTTGGCCAAGCCCTTCTGCAGCGAACCCAAGTCGGACTCTTCCTGGCTTTCGTTTTCCAGCGCGTGATACGGATCGGCGTTGTTGTCCACCAAGTATGCCACCGGCGCGGGTTTTTCGTCCTCGTCCGCATCGGCGGGGGCGTCGAACGCCATGTCGCGACCGGACAGGCGCGATTCCATCTCCAGCACATCGGCGGTGGAAACACCCAGATCCTTCGCCACTGCGGCGACTTCGGCCGCGTTCATCCAGCCCAGGCGCTTTTTCGACTTGCGCAGGTTGAAGAACAGTTTGCGTTGCGCCTTGGTCGTGGCGATCTTGACGATGCGCCAGTTGCGCAGGATGAACTCGTGCATCTCGGCGCGAATCCAGTGCACGGCAAACGACACCAGGCGCACGCCCATGTCCGGATCGAAACGCTTGACGGCCTTCATCAGGCCGATATTGCCTTCCTGGATCAGGTCTGCGAGTTGCAGTCCGTAGCCCGAGTAGCCACGCGCCACATGCACGACAAAGCGCAGATGCGCCATCACCAGGCGCTTGGCCGCGTCCAAATCGTTTTCGCCCGAATACTGGCGCGCCAGCGCCTGCTCTTCCGCGACGGTCAGCACCGGAATCTGGTGCACGGCGTTGACGTACGCGTCGAGACTGCCGAGCGCGCTGGGAATCGGCAGATTGTTGGCAATCAAAGCGGTAGCGGTCATTGAAACCTCCCGTATGAACGCAATTTTAGCACTCTCGAACTTTGAGTGCTAAACCAAGCCCGAAGTTCAAACCGGCCTGGCGGCCGATTTCATGTACCGAACAGTACATTATTTGAGGCGGCGAGTCAAGGCAGGCGTACACGCCTGGTAGGCGTACACGCCGCTGCTGGGAAAAACAACGTCGCTGCGGGCGTGTACAAACATCGGTGTTACGAGGGGCATTCTGCCGGCTGACATCGAATACCCTCAACCGCACAACTGATGCACATCAAGGCCGGTCCGACCGCGTTATGGCAGAGTTTCTCGGCCACTGCGGAGAACTTTCATGACGACAAAGCCGCAACCGTGTGAGGACACCCTGAAAGCCGGCGACGTGATGAGCATCGATCCGGCGGCCGTCAGCGCCGAAACCACCGTATCCGCAGCGATGCGGATGATGCTGGAGCGCCGCGTCAGCGGCCTGCCCGTCACCGACGCCCACGGTGCCCTGCTCGGCATCGTCACCGAGGGTGATTTCCTGCACCGCGGCGAACTCGGCACCGAAAAACGCCGTCCGCGCTGGATCGGATTGCTGACCAGTCCGGGCAAACTCGCCGGCGAATACACCGGTGCGCACGCTTTGCGCGTGGGCGAGATCATGACCACGGATTTGCACACGGCGACGCCGGACACGCCCTTGACCGACGTCGTGCGGGCGATGGAAAAATACCGCGTCAAACGCCTGCCGGTAATCGCGGATAACCGGCTCGTCGGCATCGTCAGCCGCGCCGACTTGATGCGTGCCTTTCTGACACGGCTGCCGGATACCATGGCGGCGACCACGTCCGATACCGCGCTGCGCGAGCGCATCGCCGCCGAGATCGACCGTCAGGCCTGGGGGCCGAGCGCGCTCGTGCACGTGTCCGTCAACCGCGGTGTGGCGACCCTGAACGGCGTGCTGGTCGACGAGCGCATGCGTGTGGCATTGCGTGTACTCGCGGAAAACATTTGCGGCGCCGGCAAGGTACGCGATCGCCTCACCACGATCGAGCCGATGACCGGCGCGGTGGTGAGTTCGGCGGACGACTAAAGCCACTTCGCCGCGGCGCGCGCGGCAATCCATTCCTCGTTGGTCGGTTCCACGGCCACCAGTACCGTGCTCGCTGCACTCGAGATCACCGGCGCATTCGCCGCATTCGCGGCGGCGTCGAGTTCGACGCCGAGGAAGCGCAGGCCGGCGCAAACACGCTCGCGAATCTCCGCACGGTTCTCGCCGATGCCGGCGCTGAAGGCGAGCAGGTCCAATCCCCCCAGCGTCGCCGCAAGCGCACCAATTTCGCGCACGATGCGATGCACGTAGAGCGCCAGTGCTTCGGCAGCCGGCGCTTCGTGCTCGCGCGCCAGCAACACGCGCGGATCGGAGGAAATGCCGGACACGCCGAGCAGGCCGGAATCGTGATAGAGCATGTGTCCGACTGCGTCGAGCGAGAGCTTCCGCATTTGCATGAGATAAAGCACCACACCGGGATCCAGCGCGCCGCTGCGTGTGTTCATCATTATTCCGTCGAGCGCGGAAAAGCCCATCGTGGTGGCGGTGCTTTGCAGATTCCGCATCGCGCACAGACTGGCACCGGCGCCCAGGTGCGCGCAGATCGTGCGTCCGCGCGCGCGATCGCCGTAGCGCTCGTCGAGCGCGAGCGCGAGGTATTCGTACGACAATCCGTGGAAGCCGTAGCGTCGCAGACCGTGTTCGCGCAGCACGCGCGGCAACGGCAACATCTGCTCGACCCCGGGCATGCTGCGGTGAAAGCCCGTATCGAAGCAGGCAATCTGCGGCAACTCGGGCTGCGTGGCGAGCAGTTCCGCAATCGCCTCGAGCGCGAACGGCTGATGCAACGGCGCCAACGGAATGTAGCTGCGCAAATCGGCGAGAACCGCCGCATCCACACGCACCGGCGTGAAGTACTTGGCGCCGCCGTGTACCACGCGATGCGCGACCGCCGCGATGCGATCGCCGCCCAGCCTCGCGCGCACACGGTCGCGGATATGCGCAAGCGCCGCCCGGTACGGATCGCCGTCAGGCGTCACGAGCGGCTGCGAGGCAGCGCCGCTCTCCTCGAAGGCTGCCTCCGCGCTGCCGATGTTCACGGCCTTGCCGCTCCAGGCCGGCGCGCGCGGCAGCGTGGCAGCGTCGAACAGCGCGGACTTGATACTTGACGAACCGCAGTTGAGCGCCAGAATCCGCTCGCTCACGGCGGCGTAGCCCGATTGCGATGTGCGATCAGCACCGCCAGCGCGCACGAGGCGATGCGCGATTCGCAGGTATCGGCACGGCTGGTCAACACGACCGGCACGCGCGCGCCCATGACGATGCCGGCGCTCTCCGCGCCGCCCAGGTATTCGAGCTGCTTGGCGAGCATGTTGCCGCTTTCCAGATCCGGCACAACCAGCACATCGGCTTGTCCCGCGACCGGCGAGACGATGCCCTTGATGCGCGCCGCTTCGGCCGAAACTGCATTGTCGAAGGCGAGCGGACCGTCGAGCACGCCGCCGACGATCTGGCCGCGGTCGGCCATCTTGCATAACGCGGCGGCGTCGAGCGTGGCCGGCATGCGCGGATTGACCGTCTCCACCGCGGCGAGGATGGCTACACGCGGCTTTTGCACGCCGACACTCTGAGCCAGCGCGATTGCGTTGCGCACGATGTCGGCTTTTTCTTCCAGCGCTGGCGCGATGTTCACCGCCGCGTCGGTGATGATGAACGCGCGCGGATACGCCGGCGTGTGCATCAGGAAACAATGCGAAATGCGCCGCGCCGTACGCAGGCCGCCGTTGCCGTCCACCACTGCGCCCATAAGCTCGTCGGTGTGCAGGCTGCCTTTCATCAGCGCCTCGACCTTACCCGCACGCGCCAGCGCGACCGCGCGCGCAGCGGCGTCATGACTGTGCGCGGCATCCTCGATTGCGATGCCGGCCAGGTCGATCGCGCTTTCGCGCGCGATGCGCTCGAGCTTCGCACGCGGCGCGACCAGGATCGGTTCGATGATGCCGATGGCGCGCGCGTCCACCGCCGCGGCCAGACTGGTCGCATCGCACGGATGCACCACGGCCATGCGGATTGCGCCGAGCGGACGCGCCAGCCCGAGCAGCCAGCGTTCCAGATAATTGCCATTCGCTGTTTTGTTCATGCGCTTTGTATCCCCGCGTTTCGGTGGCAGGAGACATCAAACCAATCCCCTCAATTCATGCGCCGGCGGCAGACGCCACTCGATCTCGTCCAGAGCGTGCTCGCGCAGCCACGCATTCGCTTTTGAAAAATGTCCGCAGCCGATGAATCCACGATGCGCCGACAACGGCGAGGGATGCGGCGCCTTGAGCACGAGGTGCCGGCGCGTGTCGATGAGTTTGCCCTTGGCCTGCGCATAGCTGCCCCAGAGCAGGAAGACGAGATTCTCGCGCCCGCGGTTGAGATGGTCGACAACGGCGTCGGTGAAACCCTCCCAACCCTTGCCCTGATGCGATCCGGCCAGGCCGCGTTCGACCGTGAGCACGGAATTGAGCAGCAGCACGCCCTGACCTGCCCACGGAATGAGGCAGCCGTGATCCGGTTTTGGAATCGCCAGATCGCGTTCGACTTCCTTGAAGATGTTTTCCAGCGACGGCGGCGCTGCCACGCCGGGCAGCACGGAAAAACATAAACCATGCGCCTGGCCCGGCCCGTGATAGGGATCCTGGCCGAGGATGACGACCTTCACCGCGTCGAACGGGGTGCGGTCGAGCGCCGCGAAGATGTTTTTCGGCGCGGGATAGATCGCCTTGCCGGCACGCAATTCCGCGCGCAGGAATTCAGACAGCGCGTGCATGTCCGGGCGATCGAAATAGCCGCCGACGCGCGTCTTCCACGCCGCCTCGAGCTTCAATTCGTGCGTGGAATCCATCTCAAAATCGTTACGAGCGAAGGCAGATTGCGCGTCGCCGGAGCGCAGGAAGCGGAGTGTACATAGAAGTACATGAGCATTCCGAGCACCGCCGGCGGACAAGATGCCGAGCGCAGTAGATTTTGAGATGGATTCCGCTCACGCCGCCGCAGTGCGCAATTGCTCGCGCAGGTGCCGCGACACGCGCATCTGGAACAGCAGCTTGGTGACGAGCAGGCGCTCCTCGATGGGTTTCTGCACCAGGTCGTTCGCGCCGGCGCGCAGCAGCGCGGCCTGGTTCTGCGGATTGTCGTCGCCGGTCATGATCAGCACCGGCAACCGGCCCTTGGAGTAGCCGAATTCGGTGCGGATGCGTTCGAGCAGATCGCCGCCGGTCAGATCGCCTTTCAAGTTCACGTCCGACAGCACCACGTCACAGCCGATACGCCCCTGCACCATGCCGGTTTCCAGATGCGCGACCGCATCCTCGACGCTGGTCACGTGCAGCACGGTGAGGCCGTACTTTTCCAGCATGCGGCGCGTGGCCAGCGCCACCACGCGGCTGTCTTCGACGTACAACACCTCGCCGCGGATTTCGGACTCCGGCCGCACGTAGCCGCGAATGAACGCGGAGAGCGCGTTGAAGCCCAGCGACTTGTCGAAGTAATCGGTGACCGCATCGCCAAGTTCGCGGTTGACCAGGCGCTCGTTGACGTCGCCGGATACGACGATGATCGGGATGTAGGCCTGCGGGGCGTGTTCGCGGATGTGGCGGGCCAGATCCATGCCGTCCATGTCCGGCAGACGCAGCGCGGTGGTGACGAGATCGACGACGCCGGCTTCGAGCTGCTTTTTCGCCTCCGCGCCGCTCTCGCAGGCGAGCACGGTGACGCCCGGCAGATCGGCCTTGAGCAACTGCTCGATCAGGCGGCGCACGACTTTGGAGCCGTCCACCACCATCACGCGCGGCGTTTCGCTGGCGATATGGCGGGTGAGTGCGGCGTCGGCCACGGACGATTACCTCGGCTGACCCAGGACGATGTGCCGCGACGCGGCGAGGAAGGCGCCGAGCCAGCCGAGCGCGGCGCTGGCCGCGAGCACGGCCAGCATCTGCGCGATGCCCAACCCGTGCGCGGCGAAAGCGTGGTCGTACGCCGCCGTCAGCCGCGCCAGCGGCGCGGCGAGAATTACCTGCACGATTCCGATCAGCATCAGGCTCAACACCCCTGCAAACGTACCGTACCAGAAGCCGGAATACAAAAACGGCCGACGCACGAAACCGGCCTCGGCGCCGAGCAACTGCATCACCGCGATCTCCTCGCTGCGGCCGGCGATGTCCTGACGCACCGTATTGCCGATCACGAGCAGCGCCGCCAGCGCGAGCAGCCCGGCCAACACCTGCGCGCCACGCAGTGCCAGCACGAGGATCGCGTTCAGGCGTTGCCGCCACTGCGCATCGTACTGCACTTGATCCACCGCAGGGTCGGCGCGCAATTGCGCTGCCAGCGGGCCCGGATCGCCACGCGGATCGACGATCAAGACTGCCGGCAGGGGATTGTAGTGCAAAACCTTCAGCGCATCGGCGAAACCGGAGCGTTCGCGGAATTCATCTAGTCCCTGTTCGGGCGTCTTCACTGTCACCGCGGCCACGTCCGCGCGTGCGCGCAGCCGCGCGGCGAACGCCTGCACCGCCGTGACGTCAGTGCCCGGTTTCAGGAAAGCACTGATCGCGCCTGCCTCGCCAACGTTGCCCGCAAGTCCGCGCGCGTTATCGAGCAGCAGCCAGAACAACAGCGGCAGGGCCAGGGCAAAGCCGAGCACGGCGAGCGTCAGCGCCGTTGCCCACGGCCGTGCGGCGAGACGGCCTAGACTGGAAAACAGACTGTACAGATGCTGCTCGCGCCAGGCGCGCAACGAAAAATTTCCCCGCGGCTCGGGCGCGGCTGGTTTCGGGCGATTTTTCTCGATGCGGCGGTTCATGGACCGGTGTTGCGAGGCTGGAAATCGTCGATCAGCCTGCCGTGATCAAGCACCAACACCCGTTTACCCATGCGCTTGACCAGTGGCAGATCATGGCTGGCAACCAGCACCGTCGTGCCGACCTGCTGGAACTCGCCGAACAGGCCCATGATCTCGGCGGCGAGCTGCGGATCGAGGTTGCCGGTGGGCTCGTCGGCAATCAGCACCGGCGGTTTGGCGACGATGGCGCGCGCAATGCCCACACGCTGCTGTTCGCCGGCCGACAGCATGGACGGCGCGGATTTTTCGCGCTCGAGCAAGCCGACCTTGTCCAGGGCCGCGCGCACGCGCTTGGCCATCTCCTCGCGCGGCACGCCGGCGATGACCAGCGGCAGGGCGACGTTGTCGAACACGCTGCGGTCGAGCAGCAGACGGTGATCCTGGAACACCATGCCCACGCCACGGCGCACGCGCGCAATGCCGCGCCGGCGCACCGCGCCGAGGTTGCGGCCGTTCACCGTCACCTGTCCGCGCGTGGGCCGTTCGAGCAAGGCGACGAGGCGCAACAACGTGCTTTTCCCCGCGCCGGAGTGACCGGTCACGAAAGCCATCTCGCCGGCGTCGAGCGCGAAGCTCAGCTCGCTCAGCGCGTCAAAGCCGTTTGGATAGCGCTTGCCGACGCGGTCGAATGCGATCATTTGACCATCTGGTTCATGTCGAAGATCGGTAGCAGTATGGCGAGGACAATGAACAGCACCATTGCGCCAACGAGGAGAATCACGAGCGGGCCGAGAACGGACGTGAGCGTGGTCATCCAGCGGTCGAGTTCGCGCTGCTGCTGGTTGGCGGCCTCATCGAGCATGCGCTCGAGCTCGCCGGCGCGCTCGCCGCTCGCGATCAGGCGCAGAGCGACCGGCGGGAAATAACCCGATTCT
>JAGWXP010000023.1 GCA_018969845.1 Lysobacteraceae bacterium
GGCGTTCGCGAACGCGCAGCCGGCGATGGCCGATGCCTATCTGGCGAGCTTGCAACAGGGCGTGGACAGCGGCCTGTACCGCCAGCTTGCGGTCGGCTGGATCGATGGCACCCTGGTCGGCCCGGGCCAACAGCAAACCTGGTATCTGGGGCGCGATCAAAAACCCGATGCGGACAGTGCGTTCGAGATCGGCGCCACGAGCGAGATTTTCACCGGTCTGCTGTTCGCGCAAGCGGCCATCGACGGC
Source organism: Lysobacteraceae bacterium (assembly GCA_018969845.1). GTDB lineage: Bacteria > Pseudomonadota > Gammaproteobacteria > Xanthomonadales > Rhodanobacteraceae > Rudaea. The sequence goes on from JAGWXP010000023.1 coordinate 248, forward strand.
AAAGTCCGGCTGGATACGCCGCTGCGCGATCTGCAGCCGAAAGGTTTCCCATTTGCCGATCCGGCGATTGGCGCGATCCGTTTGCGTCAGCTTGCCACGCGCCGCTCCGGCCTGCCGGCGGTGCCGCCGAACCTGTTTCCGGCCGATGCCGATGATGCCTATGCCGGATTCGACCAAACGGCGCTGCTGACTTTTCTTGCCAATTTCAAACTCGCCGCGGACTCCGCGGCGCCGGCTTATTCCATCCTCGATACCGGCCTGCTCGGGGATTCGCTCGGACGCGCGTACGCACAGCGCTTCGCGGTCGTGCTGGTGTCGCGGATTCTCGATCCGCTCGGCATGGGCCACACGGGTGTGGGCGATGGCGAGCATTTGTTGCCGGGATTTGGCCACGGTCAGCCCGCGCCGCACTGGCATTTCGGCGCGCTCGCCGGCGCCGCGGGCCTGCGCTCGACGCTCCCTGACCTGCTGCGTTTCATGCAAGCCAACCTGACCCCGCAGCAGTCGCCGCTGCGCTCGGCGCTGTTGCTGTCACGGCAGCCGCAAGCCGATTCGGAGCAAAGCCTCGGTCTGGGCTGGAACACGGTACAGGTGCCCGACGACGGCCAGCCCTGGCCGCTGGTCTGGCGCGCCAGCCGCACTGCCGGATTTTCGGTTTTCCTCGGTTTCCGCACCGACAAGCAGCAGGCTCTGGTTCTGCTCGGCAACACCGACGCGGACCTGAGCGCCCTCGGCATCGCCTGGCTGGAGGCGCGCACGCCGCCACCCTTGCCGCCACCACCGCCGGCTCCTCCCTCGCCTGCCGAACTTTCCGCTTACCCGGGTCTGTACCGGATCGACGGCAACGGCGACTTCGTGGTGGGCGCCGGCGCGGATGGCTTGAACGCGCAGTTCCCCGGGCACTTTCCGGCCGCTCTGCGCGCCGTCGGCCAGGATGTCTTTGCAGCCACGGGTGATGCCTTCGTGCTCTCGTTTCAGCGCGTGGGAAATACCGTCGCCTCGACGCTGCTCGGACATGACGGTACGAACGTGCTCGCCCGGCGTTTGAGCGAGCGGGTGCCGCTGCTTCCACGTGCGGCCATTGCCGTGGACCCCGAAACCTTGCGCGCATACACCGGCGATTACCGGCTTGGTGACAATACCTTGCTGCGCATTGCAGCCGGCAACGGCGTGCTGTCCGTGCAGGCGACCGGTCATGCGCCGCTTGCGCTGATCGCGTTCGCGCCGGATCGCTTCGCCGATCCGCACGGCGCCTGCGAAATACATTTTCTGCGCGGCGAAAAGCATGAAGTCGCGGCATTGAGGATCGTGCTGGCCGGTGCTGAGCGGAACGCCAAACGCATCGTCTGGCGTGCGCCGCCGCTGCGCTAGCCCGCGACGACGCGTTTGCGTATCCTCGGTTCATGATCGCGCTCAGCGTCAACGTCAACAAGATCGCCGTACTGCGCAATGCGCGTGGTGGTGGCGAGCCTGACGTGATCCGCGCCGCGCGCGTTTGCATTGCCGCCGGCTGCCAGGGCATCACGGTGCATCCGCGTCCCGACCAGCGGCATATCCGTGCGGCGGACGTGGGCGCGCTTGCCGCGTTATGCCGCGACGAGATCGAGTTCAACATCGAAGGCAACGGCTTCGCGCCGCCGCGCGAGGGTTACCCGGGACTGCTCGCGCTGGTGCGCGACGCGCGTCCCGCGCAATGTACCCTGGTGCCGGACGGCGACGGCCAGGTCACCTCGGATCACGGTTTTGATCTGCGCGCCGATGCGGCGCGTTTGCGTCCGCTGATCGCGGAACTGAAGGCCGGCGGCGCGCGCGTCAGCCTGTTCATGGATGCCGGCGCCACGGATATCGGCCGCGTTGCCGAGATCGGTGCGGATCGCGTGGAATTGTATACCGGCCCCTATGCGGCGGCGTTCGCTCGCGGTGACTACGCGCGCGAACTCGATGTCTGTGCCGCATCCGCGGAAGCGGCTCGCGCCGCGGGTTTGGGCGTGAACGCGGGCCACGATCTGGATCAGGCGAATCTGCCCGCGCTCAAGGCCGCGATTCCCTGTCTGGCGGAGGTCTCGATCGGCCACGCGCTGATCAGCGAAGCGCTGTACGCGGGACTGGCACCGACCGTACGCGCCTATTTGAAAATTCTTGCTGCCTGAAACGCGAACGCCGCGTTTCCGCGGCGTTCGTGCTCATTGTTGCAGTGAGATGTTCCTACTGGTCGCTGGCCGGCGAGACGAAACCGATCTTGATCATGCCGGCGTTCTTGGCATCGGCCATCACCGAGGCGACGAGCTGGTACTTGGTCGTGCGGTCGGGCTTGATGTCGAGCTCGGGCTGCGGATCCTTTTGTGCGGTCACGCGCAACTGTGCGCGCAGTGCATCTTCGGTGATCGGCTCGTCGTTCCAGAACAACTGCCCGTTCGCCTGCACGGCAAGCCTGATCGGCTCCGGTGGCGGGGGCGGTGCGACTGGCGGCGGTGGCGTCGGCTGCGGCAGGTCGATCTGGATCTTGTGCGAGAGCAGCGGCATCGTGATCATGAAGATGATGAGCAGCACGAGCATGACGTCGACCAGCGGCGTCACGTTGATGTCCGCCATCGGTCCGCTGCCGCCGCCTGTGGTGAATGCCATGTTGCGTTTACCTCGATGCGAAAGCGCGCGCCGCCCGCAGGCGGCCGCGGGTTATTGCGTTCCGGCGCCGTGCGCCTGGGTGATGAAGCCGAGCTTGACCATGCCGGCGGCCTTGGCGTCGCCCATCACGGTGGAGATGAGCGAGTACTCGGTGTCCTTGTCGGCACGGATCTGCAGCTCCGGCTGCGGCTGGCGCTGCGCGGCCACGCGCAGCTTCGCCTGCATGCTGGCTTCGGTCACCGATTCATCGTCCCAATACAGGTCTCCGGTTGCCTTCACGGCGAGCGTGATCGGGTGACTCGCGCCCTCGTCGGGCGGATTGTCCAAGCTCGCGATCGGCAGTTCGACCTTGATCTTGTGCGAGGCGAGCGGCGCCGTGATCATGAAGATGATCAAGAGCACCAACATCACGTCGACCAGCGGCGTGACGTTGATTTCCGCCATCACGCCGCCCTCGCTGCCGCCTGCGCTGAACGCCATGGCTTACTTCCTCGGCGTGGCCGCGGCTGACTTGCCCATCGTCGGCGCGGCGCCGGTTTCCACGCGCGATCCGGTCGCGAAGAAGTCGTGCAGGTCATGCGCAAATTCGTCGAACTGGGCGTTGGTCACGCGATTGGCGCGGACGAAGATGTTGTAGGCGAGCACGGCCGGAATGGCGACGCCCAGACCGATGGCGGTCATGATCAGCGCCTCACCGACCGGTCCGGCGACGGTTTCGATGCCGGCGTTACCGGACGCGCCGATATTGATCAGGGCGTGATAAATGCCCCACACCGTACCGAGCAGGCCGACGAACGGCGCTGTCGAGCCGGTGGTGGCGAGCCAGGTCAGGCCGCCTTCCAGACGAGCGCTCTCGCGGGCTACACCCTGGCGCAGGGCGCGGTCGATGAACTCGGAGCGGTTCAGCGCTTCGACCAGGCGACTGCCTTCGTGGCGCTGATGGTGCGCAGCCGCGGAGGCACATTCCAGCGCGATTTTGGAGAACGGTTCCCACTTGGGCTGTTCTTCCATCGTACGCACCGCCTCCTGGGCCGAAGACGTATCCCAGAACACGTGGCGCACGCGGTCGGCACGCGAGCGGATCGCGAATACGCGCCAGCCGTTGATCACGATGAACAGCCAGGAGCCGATCGACATCACGATCAACACGATCAGCGTAATCCAGCTGAGCCAGTCGAAGTGATGGACCAGATCCGCGAAGCCCATATGGGTCAGGGCGGCGGCATCGCCGTGGCCGGCGACCGGGGCGGCGGGAGCTGCCGTGACCGCGGCGGCGGCATCGGCCGGCGGCGTGCTGCCGGCGGGTTGAGTTGAACCTGCATCTTGTAACATAACGCTACCCTTGAAGTGAGAGGTCTATGGTGTCACCAGTCGCGGTCGGGCGCTACCCGCCGCCAATCAAAGCTCGTTCAAATTGAAGTCGATCGGTACCAGCGCATACCCTTCATATGGTCTGCCGTTTCGTGTACCGGGATTGAACATCCAGGTCTTGGCCGCGGCGATCGCCGCCTGATCCAGCTCGCGGTATCCGCTGGATTTCATGACCGTGATTTCCTTCGGCGAACCGTCGATGCCGATCAGCACCTTGAGCACGACCTTGCCGCTGTGGTGCTCGCGAATCGCGATCGGCGGATAGCGCGGCGGCCGCATCCTGCGATAGCTGATGTTCTCGCTCGGCGCGATATCCTGCGGCGGCGGCGGCGGCGCGGGCGGCGCGGGCGGCGTCGGAATCGACATCGGCGTCGGCGGCGCCTCCACCGGTGCGGGCGGCGGTGGTGGTGCGACCGGCGGCGGCTTGATGTGCTCGACGATCTTCGGCGGCGGCTTCTTCGGCGGCTCCGGCGGCGGCGGCGGCGGCGGCGGCGGTGGCGGTGGCGGCGGAATGAACTCCACCGTCACGACGTTGTCCTTGGTCTTGTCCTTCGCCTGCGGCGGCGTCACCGGAGCGAGCAGCATCATGAATGCAAACGCGTGCAGCGCGAACGTGGCGGCGAGCCCTATGGTCCGCCTCCAGTTGAACGGCTCGGTTTCTTGATAGGAGTCGTACGCCATCGTGTGAACCAGTTTGCCTCAGTCGCTTCCTGCGCGAGCGGCTGTTTTCGGCAGCCATCGCACAGGCGTTGTCATTGCGCGGGAGCCGGATAAATTACACCAGCGCTGCGTATTTGTATAGATGCTCTAATCAAAAATCGAACTGTCGCCGCGTTTTTCGCATGCACGGACAGTTTGCCTTGGCGGTTACTTCTTGCCACCAAGCTTGGCCAATTGAGCCTGCGCTTCGTCGCGTGACTCGGCTTCCTGTTCCGCTTTCAGGAACGCCGCCTTGGCCGCCGCCTTGTCCTTGTTGCCCAGATCGAGCTTGCCGAGCAGCAGATAGGCTTTGCCCATGTGGGTCATGCCACGCGCAATGCCCTTTTGCAGCACGTTGCGGGCCTGCACCCATTCGGTCTGCGAGCCCAGGATCTGCGCGCGCAGATAGTCGAGGTCACCGTTGTTTGCGAGCGGCGAGGCCTTGGCATAAGCGGTCAGTGCCAGATCTTCCTTTTGCGCGATCATGTATGCATCGCCGAGCAGTTTGTAGTTCTCGGCGCTGGCCTTGACCGCGCCCTTGTCGAAACCCTGCTGCAATAGCTGTGCGCCCCTCAGGGCGACCTCGGGTTTCGCCTCGTTCTGCGCGATGCTGGCATAGAACTTTGCCGCCGAGATGTAATCGTCTTCGGCGGTGATCATGCCGGTTTTCTGTTCGCGTTCGAGCAAGGCCAGCGCCTTGTCCGATTGGTTAGCCTGCGTGTAGACCACCAGCGCGTTGTGCGCCAGCGCCTTATTCGTCGGGTCTTTGGCCAATTGGTCGTCAATGACGCTGGAAGCCTGTCCGGACTGGCCGCTCTCGGAGTAGCTCGCCATCAGGATGCTGTTCCACGACTCCTTCGGCTTGTCGGTCATGGAGATCGCCTTTTTCATGGCGGCGATGGCATCCGGATACTTCTGCAGGCGGTAGTCGGCATTGCCTTCCAACGCGTACGAGTCCGCGGTTTCGCGCTTGCCTTGCTCGCGCCAGATCTTCAGCTCGTCGAGCGCCGCCTGGTACTGGCCGTCGCCGATGTAGGCAGCGGCCATGTTGTACATCGAGTCGAAGTAGGTGTCGTTGGAGACGGAGTTCAGATCCAGCAATTGTTTGTACGTCGCGATCGCGCCTTTGTAGTCCTGCGCATTGAACTTGATGTTTGCCAGCACCTGCAACGCAATGCCCTTGGCGTACTTGCTATGGCTCGAATCGATGACTTTCTGCGCTTCCTGCTGTGCCTTGGCGTCGTCGCCGTTATTTACCGCGTCGATAGCGGACTGCAGCATTTTCTGGTCGGAGCTGCTGGTCAAATCGTTTTTCGGCACGTGCCGTATCGCATCCGGGTAGCGCGTTTCCTCTTTCTTGTCCTTGGCCACCGCCGCGACACCGGCAACGCCGATGGCGAACGCGAGCAAGACACTCAACGCGGCGCGGATGAACTGCTTCGGATTCTTGCTCATGGCCCTCTCCTTCGATCGCTGACACGCAGTTTAACGCGCGCCGGGGAAAACCGAGGTTAACCCGTGCGCGGAATTCGCTCAAGGTTTCGTTGCCGTTTATACGTCCAGACCGTCACACATCCAGATTCGCCACGCGCAACGCATTCTGTTCGATGAAATCGCGGCGCGGCTCGACCACATCGCCCATCAGCGTGGAGAAGATCTGGTCGGCGGCGACGGCGTCCTCGATGCTGACTTGCAGCAGACGCCGCGTGTCCGGATTGACCGTGGTTTCCCAAAGCTGTTCCGGATTCATCTCGCCCAGGCCCTTGAAGCGCTGGATCGTGCGGCCTTTTTTTGCCTGCTCGAGCAACCAGGCAGCGGCCTGGGCGAAACTCGATATAGGCGCACTGGCGTTGTCGCGGCGCACGCTTGCGCCTGCGCGGATCAGACCGTCGAGTTGCTTTGCGACCTGACGGACCGGGCGCAATTCCGTGCCGGCGAAAAACGCCGCCGGCAGGATCTGTGTCGTGCGCAGACCGTGATGCTCGCGTTCGACCACGAGCGCCGCCGGGTGCTCGGCAGTGACGGCGCGCAAGTGCAGACGATACGCCGGCTTGCCGAGCCCTTGTGCCGTGATCTTCGCGGTCAACCGCACGATCCAGGCCTGCGCCACGTCGGTGCGGGTCCATGCGTCGGCCGGGATGTCCGCATCGAGCATGGCGCCGAGCACGGCCGTATCGCAACGCTGGCCGAGGCGAGCGATCTGTTCCTGCGCAGCTTGATAATCCAGCAGCAGGCGTTCCAGCGCAGCGCCGGAAATCGGCGGCGCGCCGCCGCCGGGATCGAGCCGCGCGCCATCCACAGCGTTGGACGCGAGATACGCGTTGAGCGCGGCGTCATCTTTCAGATACAGCTCCTGCTTGCCCTGCTTGAGCTTGTACAGCGGCGGCAGGCCGATGTAGACGTAGCCGTGCTCGATGAGCTCGGGCATCTGCCGGTAGAAAAAGGTCAGCAACAGCGTGCGGATGTGCGAACCGTCCACGTCGGCGTCGGTCATGATGATGATGCGGTGGTAGCGCAGCTTGGCGAGGTTGAACTCCTCCTTGCCGATGCCGCAGCCGAGCGCGGTGATCAACGTGCCGACCTCGGCCGAAGACAACATTTTATCAAAACGCGCTTTTTCCACATTTAAAATTTTACCCTTGAGCGGCAGTACCGCCTGGTATTTGCGGTTGCGTCCCTGTTTGGCGCTGCCGCCGGCCGAGTCGCCCTCAACAATGAACAACTCCGATAGCGCCGGGTCCTTCTCCTGACAGTCGGCGAGCTTGCCGGGCAACCCGGCAATGTCGAGCGCGCCCTTGCGTCGGGTCATTTCGCGTGCCTTGCGCGCCGCCTCGCGCGCGCGCGCGGCGTCGACCACCTTGGCGGCGATCGCGCGCGCCTCGGTCGGATTTTCCTGCAGGAATTCGTCGAACTTGGCGTTGACAATCGATTCGACCGTGCCCTTGACTTCCGAGGACACGAGCTTGTCCTTGGTCTGTGACGAGAACTTCGGATCGTGCATCTTCACCGACAGCACCGCTATCAGACCCTCACGCATGTCGTCGCCGGAGAGCGCTACCTTGGCCGACTTGAGCAGATTGCTCGCCTCGATGTAGTTGCCGAGCGTGCGCGTCAGCGCAGCCCGGAATCCGGAAAGGTGCGTACCGCCGTCCTTCTGCGGAATGTTGTTGGTGAAGCAGAACATGGTTTCCTGGTAGGCATCGGTCCACTGCATCGCCACCTCAACCGCGGTGCCCTCTATGTTCGCCGCCAGAGTGATCACGCTCGGATGCAGCGGCGTCTTTAGCTGTGCCAGGTGTTCGACAAAGGAGCGGATGCCCCCTTGGTACTGGAACACATCGGACTTGCCATTACGCTCGTCGATCAACTCGATCTTCACGCCGGGATTCAAAAAACTCAATTCTCTCAATCGCTTGGCGAGAACATCGTAATGGAATTCGGTATTGGAAAAGACCTCCGTACTGGGCAGGAAGCGTACCGTGGTGCCACGAAGATCGGATGCTTCCATGCGGCGCAACGGGTATAGCGGCTCGCCGAGATGGTATTCCTGCTCGTGCCGGTAGCCGTCGCGGTCGATGGTCAGCCAAAGGTGATCGGACAGCGCATTGACCACGGAAACGCCGACGCCATGCAAGCCGCCGGAAACCTTGTAGGAGTTATCGTCGAACTTGCCGCCGGCATGCAGTACGGTCATGACGACTTCGGCCGTCGAGCGCCCCTCTTCATGCATGTCGACCGGTATGCCGCGGCCGTTGTCGGTGACGCTGACTGAGGCGTCGCCATGCACTGTCACCACAACGTGATCGCAGTAGCCGGCCAGCGCCTCGTCGACCGCGTTATCAACGACTTCGAACACCATGTGGTGCAAACCGGTGCCGTCATCCGTATCGCCGATGTACATGCCAGGGCGCTTGCGCACCGCTTCCAGGCCCTTGAGCACCTTGATCTTGCTGGCATCGTATTGGTCGGCGGAATTCTGGTTCTGCTCGGGCATGGCCGGTGGGGGATTTATCGTGGGCAATCGCAGGATTATAGCAAGCCGCGCAGGCCGCCATGTTCCACGTGAAACACCCGGGCGGCTGAGGATTCGTGACGCAGCGCATCCGGTACTTCAACGCCGGAAATCAGCACCTGTTCGCAGCCTTGCCGCAGCCATTCCAGGATCCGGTGCTGATGGTCGAGGTCAAGTTCTGAGCCAAAATCGTCGAGCGCGATCACAGGCCATTCGCCGCACGCGTCAGCATGAACACGCGCCTGGGCCAATATGCAGGCCAAAGCACACAGCTTTTCCTGACCGCGCGACAGATGTACGCGTTGCGGGGCCCGAGCGAAACGAATGGTCCAGTCGGCACGATGCGGCCCGCGGCTGGTATGCCCGCGCATGCGATCCTGCGCGCGCCGCTGCATCAGCACTTCTTGCAGACCGATAGTCTCGGACCAACCGTATTCCCATTCGATCGTGCTGTCGCCCAACTCCCGCAAGAACTGACCGAGGGTTTCCACAAGACGCGGGGCGAATCGGGCGAAATAGTCCCTGCGCATCCGCTCCATCGGTTCCGCCGCGCGTGCGAGCTCGCTGTCCCAGACATCCAGTTCGTGATCGCCGGCTGCCCGTTTAAGAGCCGCATTGCGCTGATGCAAAACACGCCGATAACGCTTGGCGGCGGCCAGGAAGGCGTGTTCCACGTGGAACACGCCCCAATCCAGAAATCCGCGACGTCCTCGCCCGGCACCGGAAATCAATTCGTGACTGCCAGGCTCGAAGCAAACGACCGTCACTTCGCGTATGACGGTACTGATCTGGGTCGCTTCGGTATGGTCGTTGCGTGCGATCCAGCGGGAATTTTCACGAATCAATGCGCTTGTTTTTTCGCCTTGTTTGTGTAGGTGTGTGGCCGCCACAGCCATCCGAACCTGCCCTCGTCGCATCAAGTCGTCAACCGATCCCGCTCGGAAACTTTGTGCGTGGGAAAGCAGGAAAGCGGCTTCGAGTATGCTGCTCTTGCCGGCGCCGTTTGCGCCAATGAAGACATTCAAACCCGGCGCCAAGGCCAGTTCGAGTGCGGCAATATTGCGCAGATTCTCGATGTGCAGCCGAGTCAACTGCACGGTGGACGCAGCGGTCGCACGTTGCGCGAGGTCAGAGACGCAGCGGCATGATCACATGCCGGGATTGTTCGCTACCCGGGGTGCGCAACAGACAACTGGAGTTGGCGTCACGCAGGCACAGCAGAACCTCTTCCCCCTGCAGAGCGTTCAGAGCATCCAGAAGATAATTCACGTTGAAGCCGACGCTGAGCTCGTCGACGCCGGCCCGCGCTTCCAGTTCCTCGACCGCTTCTTCCTGCTCCGGATTGTGCGCGACTATGCGCAGTTTATTCTGACTGACGTCGAGTTTGACGCCGCGATACTTCTCGTTGGAAAGGATCGCGGCGCGCTGCAGTGCGCCGCGCAGAGCATCGCGTCCGAGATGTACTTCCTTGTCCGCGCCGATCGGAATGACAGCCTCGTAGTCGGGGAAACGGCCATCGATGAGTTTGGAGGTAAAAACCACGTCGTTGTGGCGCACGCGCAGATGATTGCGACCAAACTGCAATTCAACGTCGCCTTCGCCGGCCTCGAACATGCCTTGCAGTTCTACCACGCCCTTGCGTGGAATGATGATCTGGCGCTGCGCGGCCTTAGCCTCTTCCAGACCTGTTTCCGCCAATGCCAGCCGGTGGCCATCGGTGGCCACACAGCGCAGCGTTTTTTCGCGCAGATCCAGCAGCATGCCGTTAAGGTAATAGCGCACATCCTGGTTCGCCATCGCGAAGGCCGTGCGATCCATCAGTTCCTTGAGTGTGCTTTTCGGCAGCGTGATCTTCTCGACTACCTCGATGTTCTCAATGACCGGGAATTCGGTCGCGGCGAGCGTCGCCAGGGTAAAGCGGCTGCGGCCCGAACTGACCGTTAGGCGCTCGTTGTTCAACTTGAACTGGATCTTGCTGCCGTCCGGCAGGGCACGGCAGATGTCGAACAGCTTGCGCGCCGGAATCGTCACCTCTCCGACATCGGCGTCGGTTGCCTCAACGCTTGCCGACATTTCCACTTCGAGGTCGGTGCCTGTAAAGGATACTTTTCCCGAACCAGCTACAACCAAGAGGTTCGACAGCACCGGAAGTGTCTGCCGGCGCTCCACCACGCCGATGACTTGTTGCAATGGCTTGAGCAAGACTTCGCGCTGGATACTGAAGTGCATGGTGGCTGCTTCCGTGGTTTCGTTTATTTTATGGAAAGAGCTGTTGTTGGCCCTGTGAATTCGGGTGTTTCATTTTTTATTGCGTTAAATCAATTAGTTAGAATAATAATTTCTTGCGCTGCCTGTTGGTATTTCCCCGTCCCCCTGTGGATATTTCTCATCGTTGTATTGTTACACAACTTATCCACAAACACTCACCCGGTCAGTTCGCGCAACAGCTTTTCCCAATCCTGACGCAGCTTGCCGTCCTTCTGCGAGAGCGTTCGTATCGTGCGGCAGGCATGCAGCACGGTCGTATGATCGCGCCCGCCGAAGGCCTTGCCGATCTCCGGGAGGCTATGTTCGGTCAGTTCCTTGGCCAAAGTCATCGCCAATTGTCGCGGCCGCGCCAGCGAACGGCTGCGACTGGTCGAGAGCAAATTCGGCAGGCTGATCTGATAGTAGTCTGCCACCGTTTTCTGGATGTTGGACAGTGTGATCGCCTGGCTGTGCACGGTGAGCAGGTCGCGCAGCGCTTCCTGTGCGAATTCCTCGGTGATAGGCACGCCCTGGAAATTCGCACGCGCCGCCAGAGTGTTCAACGCACCCTCCAGATCGCGCACGTTCGAACGCATGCGTTTGGCGACGAGAAAAGCGACGGATTCTGGAACCTCGAGTCCGCGCGCAGAGGATTTCGCCAGCAGGATGGCCGCGCGGGTTTCGAAATCCGGCGGTTCGATCGCCACCGACAATCCCCAACCCAGACGCGACTTCAGCCGTGGTTCCAGGTTTTCCACTTCCTTCGGATACTTGTCGCAGGTGAGGATGATCTGTTGCTTGCCTTCGAACAGCGCATTGAAGGTGTGGAAGAACTCTTCCTGGGTGCGGTCCTTGCCGGCGAAAAACTGGATATCGTCGATGAGCAGCGCATCCACGTCGCGGAAGCGGCGCTTGAAATCGTCCATTCCCTTTTGTTGCAGTGCGCGCACCATGCCGGTGACGAATTGTTCGGAGCGCAGGTACAGAACGCGCGTGGCAGCATTATTGCTGCGGATCAGATTGCCTGCCGCATGCATCAAATGGGTCTTGCCCAGGCCCGTCCCCCCGTACAGAAGTAACGGGTTGTAGGCGCGGCCCGGGTTCATCGCCACCTGCATGGCCGAAGCCTTGCCGAGTTGATTGGATTTGCCTTCGACAAACGTGTCAAAGGTGTAGTGCGGATCGAGATTGTGCTCGAAGTCACCGTGATCGCCCATAGCGAAGCGGACGCCGGATTTATCGGTGCGCCGGTTTGCCAGTGTGCCAACTTCCAAACGCAGCGCCACCGGCGCGCCATGCACGTGCGCGAGCACGCGCTCGATCAACCCCTGAAATTTCGTGCGCACGAAATCCAGGGTATAGGCGTTCGGCGCGAGCAGACGCAGGCCATCACCGTCCTCGCTGGCCTGCAAGGGCATCAGATACGTATGCAGATCCTCGACGCTCAGTTCGCCTTCCAGGCGTTCCAGGCAGCGCCGCCACAATTTGCTCATGATGGAAACGATTACCGGTGCATCCGCCGCAGCGCGGTGGATCGCGGAGTCTAACGCCCTGCGCCGGCCACGCCAAGCGCAAACGCGTTGACGCAAGTACACTTTTGCCACTAAAATCGCGCCCCTTCAGTTACAGACGAAGCGTGTAATGGCTACCAAGCGCACTTTCCAACCCGGCAATCTCAAGCACGCGCGCACGCACGGCTTTCGCGCGCGCATGAAAACGCGCGGCGGCCGCAAGGTGCTCAATGCGCGCCGAGCGAAGGGCCGCAAGCGCCTCATCCCTTGAAAAACCCGCTGTGCCTGACAGCGTGCTGTCCGGCAGCGTACATTCGCGCCGAGCAGCGCAAGACACGCCCGCATTAACCGCTGAGTAAACTCCGGTTGCTATGCTCCGGAGTAGGCTAGCTGTCGTCGTTTGCGACGGGTTCTCTGGATTTTTCTTCGGTACTCACACCCGACGTGTCTCTCGATCATCCACGAAGCGCCCGTCTGCTGCGCCCTCGCGATTTCGCGCGCCTGCGCGAATCGGGGCGCAGACTCGGTTCCAGGAATCTGAATATCCAATACCGGGAGCGCGTGGTTGCCGGCGCACGCCTCGGCATGGCGGTGTCGCTACGCGTGTCCAAGCGGGCGGTCGAGCGCAACCGCATCCGCCGCCAGATCCGCGAGAGTTTCCGTGCGCATCGCGCCGGCTTGCCGGCCTGCGATATCCTCGTGATCGCGCGCCAATCGGCGGTGGAACAATCCAATGCACAATTGCGCGCCGAACTGGAAACGCTCTGGGCGCGGCTCGCCGCGCAGGCGGGCGGCATTGAACGATAGGCGCGCGCCCGGCACAATGCGCGCCTCTTGATCGTTCCACTTGATCCGGCGGCACGCATCGCCACCCGCTTCTCTCACGCGCGTCAGCGCGGCCAACCGGTTGCTTCCCATGCCCACTACCCGTTCGTTGTTGTTTATGGCCCTCGCGTTCGTCGCGCTGCTGCTGTGGCAGGCATGGGAGCAGGATTACGGCCCCATGCCGCCGCCCGCAGCGACGACGACGGCGGTTCCGGCCGCTGCGCCGAGCGCTGATGTGCCTGCGGCGACCACCAGCAATGCCCCCGCGACGGCGCCAGTCGCGCCGGAGACGACAACGGCAACGACCGCGTCCGCGCCGACGATCACGGTGACGACCGATGTGCTGCGCCTGCGCATCGACACCCGCGGCGGATCGATCGTGCGCGCGGATCTGCTCGATTATCCGGTCGATCCCAGCGAAAAGAACGTGCCGGTGCGCCTGTTCGACGAGGCCGCGGCGACCTACTACGTCGCACAGTCCGGACTCGTCAGCGATACCGGTTCTGCGCCGGATCACGAGGCGCTGTTTCATGCGGACAAGACCGAGTATTCGCTCGCACCCGGCGCGGTGACGCTCGAGGTGCCGCTGACCTGGTCCGATGCCACTGGCCTGAAAGTGACCAAAGTATACATATTCAAGCGCGGCAGCTATCTGATCGACGCGCGCGAGAATATCGTCAACAGTGGCAGCGTGGCGTGGAGCGGCAACGCCTACCGCCAGCTGCAGCGGGTGGCACCGCCGCCGGCGACCGGCTTCAACAATCCCGAGCGCTACGCCTTCGTCGGCGCGGCTTGGTACAGCCCCGAACACAAGTTCAACAAGCTGCCGTTCGACAAGTTCGCCAAGGAACCGCTCAGCGGGCGTTTCGCGGGCGGCTGGACGGCGATGCTGCAGCATTATTTCTTCAGCGCCTGGATTCCGGACAAGACCGAGACCGACACCTATGCGAGCGCAGTGGTGCAAGCCGCGAATGGCGCGCCGCACTATCTCGTTCGCACCTTGTCGCCGGCAATCACGGTCGAACCGGGACAGTCGCGCAGCGTCGACGCGCACCTGTACGTCGGCCCAACCCTGCTCAGCCAGCTCGACGCCATTGCCGCTGCGGGCATCGCCCAAAATCTGGCACTGACCGCCGACTACGGCTGGCTCACGCCGATCGCGCAACCGATGCACTGGATCCTGCTGCAATTGCATGCGCTGGTGCGCAACTGGGGTTTGGCCATCATTCTGCTGGTGCTGCTGATCAAGCTCGTGATGTTCAAGGCCAGCGAAGCGCAGTTCCGCTCGGCGGCGAAGATGAAGAAGCTCGCGCCGCGCCTGCAGGCGCTCAAGGAACGCTATGGCGACGACAAGCAGAAGCTCAGCGCCGCGACCATGGAGCTGTATCAGAAGGAAAAGATCAATCCGCTTGGCGGCTGTCTGCCGACGCTGATCCAGATTCCGGTGTTCTTTGCCCTGTACTACGTGCTGCTGGAAAGCGTGGAGCTGCGCCAGGCGCCGTTTTTCGGCTGGATCCAGAACCTGTCCGCGCCGGATCCGTATTACATCCTGCCGATCATCAACATGGCGGTCATGGCCGGCACCACGCTGTTCACGCCGCCGAGCCCGGGCATGGACCCGACCCAGCAACGCATGATGAAGTTCATGCCGATCGCATTCAGCGTCCTGTTCTTCATGTTCCCGGCGGGCCTGGTGCTCTACTACGCGGTCAACGGCGGACTAGGCCTGTTGCAGCAGTGGGTGATCAATCATCGCATGCGAACAGCCGAAGCCAAGGCTGCCCGATAATGTGCCAATGGCCAATGCCGACACCATTGCCGCGATCGCCACGCCCTCCGGCGCGGGTGGCATCGGCATCGTGCGCGTGTCCGGCCCGCGCACTCGCGCGATCGCACAGGCGCTGACCGGAAAAATAGCGCGCACACGCAAAGTATATTTTTGCCCATTCCGCGACGGCGATGAGGCAATCCTCGATCGCGGTCTCGCCCTGTTCTTCCCCGCGCCCGCATCCTTCACCGGTGAGGATGTGCTCGAACTGCATGCGCACGGCAGCCCGGTCGTGCTCAACTGGTTGCTGCGCCGGGTCTGCGAACTCGGCGCGCGCCGCGCGCGGCCCGGCGAATTTTCCGAACGCGCCTTTCTCAATGGCAAGCTGGATCTTGCCCAGGCCGAAGCCGTCGCAGATCTCATCGCGGCCGGTTCCGAAGCTGCCGCGCGCGCGGCGTTGCGCAGCCTTGAGGGCGATTTTTCCGAATCGGTGCGCGCGCTGTTCGAAGCATTGACGCACCTGCGCGCCTGGCTTGAGGCGGCTCTGGATTTTCCCGAAGAGGACTTTGCTCATGAAGAGCAGGATTTCCTGAGCGCGCCGCAACTCGCCGACGGTCTGGCGCGGTTGAACGCGCAACTCGCCGAGCTGCTCGCCGCCGCGCGCCGCGGCGTGCGGCTGCGCGACGGCCTGCACGTGGTCATCGTCGGCCGTCCGAACGTCGGCAAATCGAGCCTGCTCAACGCGCTGGCGCACAGCGAGCGTGCCATCGTCACCGAGATTGCGGGCACAACGCGCGACGTACTGCGCGAAACCGTGAATCTCGACGGCATCGTGCTGACGCTTGCCGATACCGCGGGGTTGCGCGAATCCGGGGACGTGGTGGAAGCCGAAGGCATGCGCCGCGCGCACGCCGAACTCGGGCGCGCAGACGTCGCTATCCTCGTCACCGATTCGGCGCACGAACAAACCGATTCGATCCTGCTCGGCAGCGCGCCGCCGGGTGCCGCACGCATCCTCGTCCACAACAAGATCGACCGGTCCGGAGAACCCGCGCACCGCGCGGTAAATGAAAGTGGAGAAATCCACATTTGGCTTTCTGCACGTACCGGTGCGGGGCTGGATTTGCTGCGCGAGGAGTTGAAATGCCTCGCCGGACACGGCGAAGCATCGCAAGGCGCGTTCAGCGCGCGCGCCCGGCATGTGCAGGCGCTGCAAGACGTGGCCGCTCACCTGCAGGCGTCGCAGGAGCATCTGCAACAGCGTACCGGCGAGCTTGCGGCCGAGGAATTGCGTCAAGCGCAGCAGGTGCTTGGCGAGATCACCGGACGATTCAGCAGCGACGACCTGCTCGGCAGGATTTTTTCCACGTTTTGCATCGGCAAGTGAGCGCGGCGGAATTCGCTGCACCTCCGCGATTCGCGCGCTTTCCGGTCAGTCCCGCGCGAGGCTTTGGTAGATTTCCTCTTCCTGGGCGAAGTGCAGTCTCAGGATCGCGTCCAGCGCGTACAGGATGCGCTGCAAGTCGCGCAAGGCACCGGCATCGGGTACCGACGCGGACAAGCGCACGATACGTGCGCTTAGCTGGTGGTGCAGCCGGAAGATTTCCCGGTGTGTGCGGCTCATCGCCGCCATCGGATCATCGCCGCCCAGCAACGCGGCGACGGCGGGATAGACGTGGCGGTCGTCGTCGCTCTCGTGCGGCAGCAGGCGTTCGCGCAACAGTGCATCCAGATCGGTGAGCGCGCGCATGGCCTCGGCATCGCGCAGCGCAGGCAGGCGATCGGCCACGGCGGTCAAGCGATCGAGCACCGGCGCCAGGCCGCGATGCTCGTCGCGCAGGCGCGTCAATTCCTGCGTCGGCAAACTGTGGCGCACGGCACGCAGCGGATGGATGCGCAGCACGCGCAGGGCGTTGAGGATCACCGCGACATCGATGATTTCCTGCAGGATGGCGCCGTACAGCGGCACCAGCCATCCGGCCGCCGCCGCCGCCATCGCGAGCACAGACAAGCCCATTCCTGCCAGCACGCTTTGCACGGCGATCGCGCGCGTGCGGTGCGCGATGTGCAGCGCTTCGGCCAGACGGTCGAGGCGATCGACCAGCAGCACGATGCCGGCCGCTTCGGCGGCAGCTGTGGTACCGCGCGCGCCCATCGCCACGCCGACGCCGGCGGCGGCAAGCGCCGGCGCGTCGTTGATGCCGTCGCCGACCATGACCGTCGGTTCGGTCTTGCTGGCCGCGCGGACGATGTCGAGCTTGCCCGATGGCGTTTGTTCGGCGAGTACCTCGTCCACGCCCAACCCTGCGCCGATCGCATCGGCCACGTCGCGGCGGTCGCCGGTCAGCATCGCGATGCGGCGGATGCCGGCGCGCCGCAGCAAGCGCAGGGCGCGCGGTGTTTCCGTGCGCAATTGATCGGCGAGCAACAGTACGCCGGCGAATTCGTCGCCGATGGCCACCCATACCGTCGACATCCCTTCGGCAACGGCATGCTGCTGCACGTCGCGCAGTGCCGGCGGCGGCGCGGCGACGCGTTCGACGTAATCGAGTGAACCGGCGGTCACGCGTTCGCCGCCGACGATACCGCGCACGCCGGCGCCCGGCGTTTCGGCGACAGCGAGCGGAACCGTCAGCGCAAGATCGCGCTCCTGCGCGGCGCGAACCACAGCGGCGGCAATGACGTGGTTGGAAACCTGTTCGAGCGAAGCGGTGGTACGCAGCAAATCGTTTTCGCCGCCGGCAGCGACGCTGTGGACCGCGGTCAGACGCGCTTGTCCGCCGGTCAGGGTGCCCGTCTTGTCGAAGAACAGGGTCTTGGCCGCTGCCAACGCCTCCAGGGCCACGCCGCCCTTGACCAGAACGCCGCGGTGCGCGCAGCGCGAGATGCCGGACACGATGGCGACGGGCACCGCGAGGAGCAGCGGGCACGGCGTGGCCACCACGATCACGGCCAATGCGCGAATCGCATCACCGCTGATCAGCCAGGCGGTGCCGGCGAGCATCAGTGCCAAGGGCACGAACCAGAATGCATAGCGGTCGGCCAGCCGCGCCGCGGGGGCCGTCGAGCGCTGCGCGGCTTCGACCAATCTGACGATGCCTGCGTAAGTGCTCGCGGCTGCGGTTGCCATCGCCACCAAGTCGAAGGCCTCGGCCGCGTTGAGCGTGCCGCTGCGCAATGCCGCACCGCGCCGGTACGACACCGGCAACGCTTCGCCGGTGAGCGCCGATTCGTCCAGCACGGCGCGCTCGCTGCCCAGCGTGCCGTCCACGGCGAGCACCTCGCCGTGGCGCACCAGCAGGCGGTCGCCGGGTTCGATTCCGGCGAGCGGCACCTGCTCCAGCACGCCATCCCGGTAACGATGAACGTTGTGCGGCACCCGCCCCAGCAGGGCCGACATCTCGCGTCCGGCGCGACGTTCGGCGTAGCTTTCGAGCAGTCGTCCGCTCGCCAGCATCACCGCGATGACGGCCGCCGTGAGTTGCTGATGCAGTGCCAGCGCGCCGACGATCGCGAGCAGGGCGAGCACGTCGACGCCGGCTTCACGCCGGCGCAGCGTCACGACGATGCGCGCCGACAGCGACAGCGCGGCGAGTGCGGCGGCAATGGCCCAGCTCCAAGCGGCTGCCATGCGCTCGTCGACCAGCCACAACAACGCGCCACCGCCGAGGCCGGCGAGGCAGGCGGCGAAAATCAAACGATCGGTGCGCCAACTGGAACTCATGCTGTCCTTTGACTGGCGGCGGTTGCCTGCGTCCGGTGTCGTCATTGTCCGCCAACACGCGTGGGCGCGAGCAAGACACCCGCGTAAATCAATGCACCCAATGCCCGCCGCGCTTGCGTGGGGCAGTGGCCGGGTCGACGGGTTGCGCACGGCGCGCAAGTTCGTCCGACGTCGGCGGCAGCTCCGACCAGTAGTGCGCCACCGCATCGATCGCGGTGGGCAGTTGCGCGAGACATTCGTCGTATTCGGATTCGGTCAGCGGCTCGATTTCGGCGTCGGTCTGGAACACACCTTCCTGCACCGCCAGCGCCATGATCGGCGAAAGCAGTTCGGTCAGACGCGAATCGGCGCCGAGGCGCGCTTCCCACAGACGCGCACGCAGATCCACGCCGCGCGAAAAACCTTCACACCAGCCCTGCGCGGAAAGTGCGGTGCGGCCATCGTCGAGCTCGATTTCACCGAGTATCGGTTCGTACTGGTCGGTCTCGAGTTCATAGCCGATGCTCTCGGACAACCGCGCCAGCAGTTCGAGAATGCGACGGCCTTCGTCTTCGTCGTCGAACGGATCGTGCAGCACTTCCGGCAGCCATTCCTCGGGCGTGGCGCGCTCCGGGCCGACGTTTACGGCGCTGAGCAGGCCGTGCACGCCGTCGAGCAGCAACGCCTCCTCGCCTGCATGCGCGCGCAGGAACTGGTCGAGTTCCTCGAGCTCGCGGTCGTCGAGAATCGGCGCCCAATCCGGTTCGCGGATGTCGTCAGGCATCGGCCAGCTCCAGAATCGCGGGCGCGTGATCCGACGGGCGCTCCCAGGTGCGCGGCGTGCGGTCGATCGTGCTGGCGCGGCAACGCGCGCGCAAGGCGTCGCTGGCGAGGATCAGATCGATGCGCAGGCCGAGGTTTCGACGGAACGCGGCCTGCCGGTAATCCCACCACGAGAAATGTCCGGCGCCCGGCTCGAACAGGCGGAAGCTGTCGTGCAGGCCGAGAGCGAGCAGGGATTTCAACGCCTCGCGCTCGGGCGTCGAACACAGGATCTGCTCGTGCCAGACCTGCGGATCGTGCACATCGCGGTCGTCCGGCGCGATATTGAAATCGCCGAGCACGACGAGGTTTGGATACTTGCGGATTTCATTCGCGAGAAACGCACGTACCTTGGCCAGCCAGTCGAGCTTGTAGGCGAATTTCTCGCTGCCGACTTCCTGCCCATTGACCACATACAAATCCGCCACGCGCACGTCGCCGACCGTTGCGACGAGGATCCGCCGCTGCGGATCGTCGAGTCCGGGAATGTCGGTAACAATGTCGCGCGGCACCGCGCGTGCCAAGATCGCCACGCCGTTGTAGGTTTTCTGTCCGGAAAAAACGCAGTGGTAGCCGAGCGCGGCAATTTCGTCTGCCGGAAAATTGGCATCCTCGGTCTTGGTTTCCTGCAGCGCGACCACGTCCGGCGCCGCCATGGGCAGCCATTCGCGCAGATGCGGCAGGCGCACCTTGAGCGAGTTGACGTTCCACGTGGCGATTTTCATGGCAGGCGCGATGGTGAAGCACGGTCACTGATTGCCACATCGTGATTTTCGCGATCAGGCACGAGCGCAATCATACCGATGCCAATCCATAACTGCGCAGCAGCGCATCGGCTTGTGGTTCGCGGCCGCGGAATTCAATGAAGGATTCCAGTGCCGGACGCGAGCCGCCGACGGCGAGAATGCTTTTGCGGAATGCCGCACCGGTCACGGCGTCGAAAACACCGGATTCCTCGAAGCGCTCGAACGCGTCGGCGGAAAGCAGCTCCGCCCACAAATAACTGTAGTAGCCCGCCGCGTAGCCGCCGGCAAAGATGTGGGTAAAGCTGTGCGGCATGCGCTGCCAGGTGGGCGGTTGCAGCACCGCGACCTCGCGGCGCACCTCGGCGAGCAATTCCAACGCGCGCGCGCCGCGCGCGGGATCGAACTCGCGATGCAGACGGAAATCGAACA
>JAGWXP010000024.1 GCA_018969845.1 Lysobacteraceae bacterium
GTACGATTCGGCGGCGTGATACGGCACTCCGGCCATCGGAATCGGCGCCCCTGCCGACTGTCCGCGTTGCGTGAGCGTGAGATCGAGCAGCCGCGCCGCCTTGCGTGCGTCGTCGTAGAACAGCTCGTAGAAGTCGCCCATGCGGAAGAACACCAGCGTATCCGGATACTCCGCCTTGGCGGCGAAGTACTGGCGCATCAGTGGGGTGTGTTGGGCGAGGTCGGGTGCTGGCATCCGGAGAAAATTGCAAAACGGGACGGTAGTGTACCGTGCTGATTGCGGCGAACCGACGGTTTTGTCATCCAGCCGTAACCAATCCCCGCTGTAATCGCCGCGCAACCCGGTTTGCGATAGGCTGTCACGGTGCAAAAACGCATTCTCATCGTTGAAGACGAAACATCGATCCGCGACATGGTCGCGTTCGCGTTGCGCAAGGCTGACATGCAGCCCATGCTGGCCGCCGATGCGCGCGAGGCGCAGATGGCGGTGGCGGCCACGGTGCCGGACCTGATCCTGCTCGACTGGATGCTGCCTGGCATGAGCGGGCTGGAGCTGGCGCGGCGCCTGCGCAAAGAGACGCTCACCGCCGAGGTGCCGATCATCATGCTCACCGCGCGCGGCGAGGAGATGGATCGGGTCAACGGCCTCGAGGCCGGCGTGGACGATTACGTGGTAAAGCCCTTTTCCACGCGCGAACTCGTCGCGCGCATCAAGGCCGTGCTGCGGCGCAGCCACGGCGACGACGGTTCGGGCGTGATCGAATTGGGCGGACTGAAGATCGATGGCCCTGCGCATCGCGTGCATGCCGGTGCGGACACGGTGCCGATCGGTCCGACCGAGTACCGCCTGCTGCATTTTTTCATGACCCATGCCGAGCGCGTGTATTCGCGCGCGCAGTTGCTCGATCATGTCTGGGGCGGCAGCGTCTACGTCGAGGAACGCACCGTCGACGTGCACATCCGCCGTCTGCGCCAGACCCTGCAGCCGTGGCGGCTGGACGGCCTGATCCAGACCGTGCGCGGGGCTGGCTACCGGTTCTCGGCCAACGCATGAGTGCCAGGCGCGCGCGCCGGCTGGCCGCGCACCTGCGCGATTTGCGCGCGGCGGCGGCGGCGTTTCCGGACGCGCTGGTGCTGCTCGACGCGAACGGACGCGTGCGCTGGCTCAATCGCGCGGCGACGCGTCTGCTGGGTCTGGACTGGCCGCGCGACCGCGGCGTGCCGCTCGCCGAACGGCTGCGCGGCAGCGTGCTCGGGGAATGGTTGAATACCGGCGAGGATCGCGCCGAAGACATCGTCGCTCCCGTCGATGCCGGCATTCGCCTGAATGTCAGTCTGATCGCCTTCGGTCGCGGACAGCATGTGCTGCGCGCGCGCGACATCAGCCATCTCGCGCGGCTGGAACAGGTGCGCCGCGATTTCGTCGCCAACGTCTCGCACGAACTACGCACGCCGCTGACCGTGATTCACGGCTACCTGGAACTGCTCGATCACGAGGAAGTACCCGCGCTCGCGCCGGTGCTGAACGAAATGCGCATCCAGTCGCGGCGCATGGGCCAGATCGTCGAAGATCTGCTCACCCTGTCGCGCCTGGAAATGCAGCAGCATCTGCCGGACGAGCAGGTGCCGATGGCGCCGATGCTGGCGTCGATCCACAAGGAGGCGCTCGCACTCAGCCAGGGCCGTCATCGTATCGCGCTGGAGAACGACGCGTCGTGCGACCTGCTCGGGTCGTCCAAGGACCTGCACAGCGCGTTTTCCAATCTGGTCAGCAACGCGGTGCGCTACACGCCCACAGGCGGCGAAATCGTCATCCGCTGGCAACGCACGCCGGCCGGCGCTGAATACTCGGTCGCCGATACCGGCTACGGCATTCCGGCCGAACATCTTTCGCGTCTGACCGAGCGCTTTTATCGCGTTTCCTCGAGCCGTTCGCGCGGCACGGGCGGGACCGGACTGGGCCTGTCCATCGTCAAGCACGTGCTCAACCTGCATCAGGCGCGCTTGAGTATCCGCAGCGAGCCGGGCCGCGGCTCGGTGTTCGCCTGCGTGTTCGCCGCCGCGCGTCTGCTCGAGGCCGGTCGCGAGGCGACCTGATGCGGGGTGCGTTGCTGCCGCGCAGGCATAGCGACGCTGTCATGTTTCCGGAAAATCACGGTCACCGAACTGCAACACTCCATCGGCATGCTGCGCGTGTTCACGCCCCAGCATGCCAACTATACGGAGCCAACCATGCGTTTGAATCTGCTTGCCGCCGCCACCGCCGCCACGTTCGGCCTGATCGGCACCCACGCCCGCGCCGATGCGCTCAGCGACATCTTCACCCAGGGTCACATCGACGGCGAATTGCGCGGTTATTATTTCAGCCGGCTGTATGACGCCGACTCGGTGCCGGACGCCAACGCGTTCTCCGCCGCTGCGCTGATCAATGCCAATACCGCCACCTTCGGCGGCGGATTCAGCCTCAACGGTTCGTTCCTGACCGCCAACTCGCTGGGTGCGCAGTCGTCGAACCCGGCGCGCATCGACGTGACGCTGATGGGTCCGACCGATTCGGTCAGCGCGCTCGGCCAGGCCAACCTGCAATACAAGAACGACTGGGCCCTGCTGCGCGCCGGTTATCAGTACCTGAACACGCCGTGGATGGGTTCGAGCGACTCCCGCGTCATGCCTGCCTCGTACAACGCGCTGTCGGCCGATTTCAAACCGGCGCCGGGCTGGGACGTCCTCGCGCTGCGCAGCTTCGACTGGAAGAGCCGCACCTCGAACGGCTACTACTCGACCAATCTGTACTATCCCTCGACATTCGACGGCGACTCCATGTACGGCGGCATCGGCGTCCTGCCGACGACGGCGTCCAAGGCCAATGGTGCTTGGGCCCTGGGCACGACCTACGGGCAGGGAGGGTTCAAGTCGCAACTGTGGTATTACGACTACCTGCGCTTTGCCAAGATGGTCTATGCCGACGCCAACTACACCTGGAAGACCGGCACCGGATTCGATCCGTTCGTGGCTGCCCAATACGTGCACGAATCGGGCGGGTCGAGTAACGATTTCGTCCTGAACGGCTCCAAGCTGTTTGGCGTGGCCGGTAATGCCGTGCGCAACCGCACCTGGGGCCTGGATGCGGGCCTCGCCTTCGGCAACGGCAAGTTCGACGTCAGCTACAACAAGATGAACGCACAGAGCGGCGCGCTCGGAGACGGCGCCCTGGTTTCACCGTATACCGCCGGTTACGCGACCGATCCGCTGTACACGACCTCGATGATCCGCGGCCTGGTCGAACAAGGTCCCGGGCATGCGTGGAAGGCCCGCTTCACCTACGGCTTCCTGCAGAACCGCCTGCTGTTCACCACCTCGTACGCGAAATACACCACGTTGCTGCGCGGTGACAGCAAGAACCTGTACTTCGACCTCACCTATTCGCTGGACGATTATCTGAAAGGCCTGTCCGTGCGCAATCGCTGGGAGCGCTCCAGCGGCGGCACCGGAGCGAATCCGGGCGATCGGCCGTTCACCTACAACCGTCTGATGATCAGCTACAAGTTCTGACCGATCCGCGTCAGGGTGCTGGCTGCGCGTCGGGACCGCGCAGCCAGCGGGGCAAGCGGCGGCCGCAAGGCCGCCGTTTTCGTTGGTGCGGCGGATAGCCGTGTTGTCACCAAACTGCAACACGGGCATCATCCCGGCGCAACGCGCTTTGCGTACAAAGACGGCAGTCAACAAACCCGCAACAGGAGATCCCATGCGTCCGTTCCGTACTCTTTGCCTCGCTCTTGCTTTCGCCGCCGCGCTGCCGGCCGTCGATGCCGCCGCCGCCGATCTGACCGGCGCCGGCAGCACCTGGGTCTATCCGCTGGTCGCCAAGTGGTCGGCCGCCTACGCCGCCAAGACCGGCACCCACGTCAATTACCAGTCGATCGGTTCCGGTGGCGGCATCGCCCAGATCAAGGCCGGCACCGTCGCCTTCGGTGCCAGCGACAAGCCGCTGACCTCCGAAGAGCTGGCCAAGAGCAATCTCATCCAGTTTCCGACCGCCATCGCCGGCGAGGACCTGGTCTACAACATCGCCGGCATCAAGCCGGGCGAACTGGTGCTCAGCGGTCCGCTGGTCGCCGACATCTACATGGCCAAGATCAAGAAATGGAACGATCCGGCCATCGCCAAGCTGAATCCGGGTCTGAAGCTGCCGGACGCGGCGATCACTGTGGTGCACCGCTCCGACGGTTCCGGCACCACCTTCACCTTCGCCGACTATCTGTCCAAGGTCAGTCCGGAGTGGAAGTCGAAAGTCGGCGCCGACACCTCGGTCGCCTGGCCGACCGGCGTCGGCGGCAAGGGTAACGAGGGCGTGTCGTCCTACGTGCAGCACATCCCCGGTTCGATCGGCTACGTCGAATACGCCTACATCCTGGAAAACAAGATGGCCTACGCGCGCATGATCAACAGCGCAGGCAAGACTGTCAGCCCCAGTCTGAAGGGCTTCCAGGCCGCGGCGGCGAACGTGGATTTCACCAAGGCGCAGGATTTCTACGTGATCCTCACCAACCAGCCGGGCGACGAAAGCTGGCCGATCTCCGGCTGCACCTGGCAGATCCTGCGCAAGGACGCGCCGAAAGCCACCAATGAAGAGGTGACCAAATTCTTCGACTGGGGCTTCGAACACGGCCAGAGCATGGCCGAGTCGATCGCCTTCGGCCCGCTGCCGGCGAGCACGATCGCCGCGATCAAGGCCTACTGGAAGAAGAATCTCGGCATCTGATACGGCGGCTGCCGGTTATACTTCCGGCCGCAATGAACGTATCCGGTATTTCCGCCCCCGAATCGGGCGGCCTCGTGGCGAACGCATCGCCTGCCATCGCCCGGCCCAATGGCCGGGCGATGGATTTCTGTTTCCGGCATCTGGCCGGCGGCATGGCCGCGCTCGTCGGCCTGCTGCTGATCGCGACGCTCGCGGCGATCGCCTGGGACAGCCGCCTGTCGATCCACACCTTCGGATTCGGATTTCTCTGGTCCAGCGAATGGAATCCGGTCACCGGGCAATTCGGCGCGCTGAGCTTCCTGGTCGGTACGCTGGTGTCCTCTGCCATCGCCATGTTGCTGGCCACGCCGGTGAGTTTCGGCATCGCCATCTTCATCTCCGAGCTCGCGCCGCGCCGGCTCAAACAGCCGATTTCCAGTGCGGTGGAACTGCTCGCCGCGATTCCCAGCATCGTCTACGGGTTGTGGGGGTTGCTGGTGTTCGCGCCGGCATTCGCGCAGGTGGAGCCGTGGATCAACGATCACCTGGGAACCTTGCCGGGAATCGGCCCGCTGTTCCAGGGCCCGCCGATGGGCATCGGCATGCTGACGGCAGGCATCGTGCTGGCGATCATGGTGCTGCCGTTCATCACCGCGATCATGCGTGACGTATTCATCATGACGCCGGCAGCGCTGAAAGAATCGGCCTACGGTCTGGGCTGCACGACGTGGGAAGTTTCGCGCCGGATCATCCTGCCGTACACGCGCTCGGCGGTTACCGGCGGGATCTTCCTCGGTCTGGGTCGCGCGCTCGGCGAAACCATGGCCATTACCTTCGTGATCGGCAACAGCAACACGATCAGCGCCAGCCTGCTCATGCCGGGCGCGTCTATTCCGTCGGTGATCGCCAACGAGTTCACCGAAGCGACCACGCCGCTGTACCTGTCGTCGCTGATCTATCTGGGCCTGGTGCTGTTCGGCATCACCTTGCTCGTGCGCCTGCTTGCCGCATGGATGCTGCACAGCATGAAGCGCGGGACGCCGCTGCGGCCATGATCGGACTGTACGCACGCCGCAAGCTCGTCGACCGCATCAGCCGCGTGCTGATGCCGTTCGCCGCATTCATCGGCCTGTTTTTCCTGGCCTGGATCCTGTGGATCTCGTTCAGCCACGGACTATCGGCGCTGCGCTGGGATTTGTTCGTCAACGACACGCCGCCGCCCGGCACCGACAGCTACGGCATGCGCAACGCCTTCGTCGGCAGCCTGATCCTGATCGGCATGGCCATGCTGCTGGGCATCCCGGTCGGTCTGCTCGCCGGCACCTGGCTCGCCGAATACGGCGGGCAGCGGCGTCTGGCGCGCGGCGTGCGCTTTCTCAACGACATCATGCTCAGCGCGCCGTCCATTGAAATCGGTCTGTTCGCCTACGCGATCCTGGTCGACCCGCTCAAGCATTTTTCCGCCATCTCCGGCAGCGTGGCATTGGCGATGCTGATGATTCCGATCGTCACCCGCACCACCGACGAAATGCTCGCCCTGGTGCATGCGGACATGCGCGAATCGGCGGTTGCGCTCGGCGCGCCGATGTGGAAAGTGATCTCCAAGATCACGTGGAAAGCCGCGCGCAACGGCATACTCACCGGCATCCTGATCGCGCTCGCGCGCATCAGCGGCGAAACCGCGCCATTGCTGTTCACGGCGTTGAACAATCAATACTTCAGCCTCGACCCGCTGCGCCCCATGGCCAATCTGCCGGTGGTGATTTTCCAGTTCGCCATGAGTCCCTACGCGAACTGGCAGAAAATGGCTTGGGCGGGCGTGCTGATCGCCATCTGTTTCATCCTGCTGCTCAGCATCGTGTCCCGCCTTGTCCTCAATCGCGGCACAGCCAAATCATGACCTCGACCAACGCTTCAAACCAGGAATTGCCGCCGGCGGCGGCGCCACCCGTGCCCGCAATGCGGATCCGCGTCCGCGCCCTGGATTTTTTCTACGGCACCACGCGCGCCTTGTCGAACATCAATCTGGACATACCGGACCAGCGCATCACCGCGTTCATCGGCCCGTCCGGTTGTGGCAAATCCACGCTGCTGCGCGTGTTCAACCGCATGTACGAACTCTACCCCGACCAGCGCGCGCAGGGCGAAGTGATCGTCGACGGCGAAAACATCCTGGCGCCGGGCAGCGACGTGGCGTTGCTGCGCGCCAAGATCGGCATGGTGTTCCAGAAGCCGACGCCGTTTCCGATGTCGGTGTTCGACAACGTCGCGTTCGGCATTCGCCTGTACGAACGCCTGCCCAAGGCGGAACTGACCGACCGCGTGGAGAACGCCCTGCGCCGTGCGGCGCTGTGGGATGAGGTCAAGGACAAGCTCGCGCGCAGCGGATTGAGCCTGTCGGGCGGCCAGCAGCAGCGCCTGTGCATTGCGCGTTCGATCGCCGTGCGCCCGCAGGTGATACTGTTCGATGAGCCGACCTCGGCGCTGGACCCGATCTCGACCGCCAAGATCGAGGAGTTGATGCGCGAACTCACTGCCGATTACACCATCGCCATCGTCACCCACAACATGCAGCAGGCCGCACGCGTGTCCGACCGCGTCGCCTTCATGTACCTTGGCGAGTTGATCGAATGCGGCGATACCGAGAAGATCTTCACCAATCCGGACCGGAAGCAGACCGAGGATTACATCACCGGGCGTTTCGGCTGAGAGGAGACAGCGCAATGGGTACGAATCAGGAACACACGATCAGAAGCTACGACACCGAGCTGGCGCGCCTCACCACCGAGATCGTGCGCATGGGTGAACTGGCCGCGGCCCAGCTCGAGGCCGCCATCGACGTGGTCGAGCGCCGCGACGAGCGCGCGGCGATGCGCGTCGTCGAAAACGACGATGCAATCGACGCGCTCGAACACGAGACCAGTCACGACGTCGTGCGCCTGCTCGCACTGCGCGCGCCGATGGCGCGGGATCTGCGCGAAGTATTCGCCGCGCTGCGCATTGCCGCCGACATCGAACGCATCGGCGACTACGCCGCGAACGTGGCCAAGCGGGCCATCCCCCTGTCGATGGCGGCGCCGGTCGCGCCGGCGCGCGGTCTGCGCCGATTGTCCGAACTTGCCACCGCGGCGGTGCGCAAGGTCCTCGACGCCTATCGCTCACGCGATGCGCAGAAAGCGCACGAGGTCTGGGATGAGGATGTCCACCTGGACGAAGCCTATACCGGATTGTTCCGCGAACTGCTTACCTACATGATGGAAGATCCGCGTCGCATCACGGCGTGCACGCATCTTCTGTTCATGGCCAAAAACATCGAGCGCATCGGCGACCACGCCACCAACATCGCCGAAAACGTCTGGTTCGCGGTCACCGGCGAACCGCTGCAGGCGCCGCGCAAGAAGGGCGACGAGACGACCGAGCCGGTGATGCCGCACCTCGGCAAACCCTGAGAAAGCCGTTGTGACCGGCGATTCTCGGCACCCTGCGCAAGCGCGCGATCCGGAGCCTGACGTGACCGCCGCGAATTTCTCACCGCTGGTCGAGAGCTTTTTTCACGAAGCGACGTGCACATTCACGCATGTTGTTTTCGACCGCGATGACGGCGAGGCCGCCATCGTCGATCCGGTACTTGACTACGACGCCGCTGCGGCGCGTACGTCGACTGCAGCGGCCGATGCCGTTTGCGATTTCGTGCGCAGCCGGAATTTGCGCGTGACCTGGATTCTGGAAACCCACGCCCACGCCGATCACCTGAGCGCGGGCGCCTATTTGCGCGACGCGCTGAATGCGAAACTCGGCATCGGCCGTGACATCCTCGGCGTGCAAACGCATTTCAAGAAACTGTTCGGGCTGGGCGACGAATTCGCCGCCGACGGCAGCCAGTTCGACCGTCTGTTCGAGGATGGCGATGCACTCGCGATCGGCGCCCTGCAATGCCGTGTCATGGCGACGCCGGGCCACACTGCCGACAGTCTGACCTATCTCGTCGGCGACGCAGCATTTATTGGCGATACCCTGTTTGCGCCAGAGACCGGCACCGCACGCGCGGATTTTCCCGGCGGCGACGCGGCACGACTGTACGATTCGATCCACAAGATACTGGCGCTGCCCGCATGCACGCGTTTGTTTTTGTGCCACGATTATCCACCGAATACGCGCACGCCGATGGCGCAATCTTCCATCGCCGGGCAGCGCGAACACAATCCGCATGTCCGCGATGCAATCACCGAATCCGAGTATGTCGCCTTGCGGCGTGCACGCGACGCCACGCTTGCGGTGCCGCGGCTGCTGCTCCCGGCCGTGCAGGTCAATATCCGCGGCGGGCGCCTGCCGCCGGCGGATGCCGATGGCGTCCGCCGCCTGACGATCCCGCTCAACCGGTTGGGCGCGGCCTGAGCCTCAGCCCCGGCCGCCGGCACGCTTCGGCGTCGGCGCGCAGTAGATGCCGTGCAGGGTCTTGATCAGGCGTTGCGCCGGTCCGCTCGCCAGCCGGTAGTGGATCGTCTGCGCCTCGCGGCGCGTCGTCACCAGGCCGTCCTCGCGCAACCGTGCCAGATGTTGCGAGAGCGCCGACTGGCTGAGGTCGAGCCGCTCGTTCAGTTCGCCGACGCTGCGCTCGCCGGTGACGAGCAGGCACAGAATGCGCAGACGCTGCGCATTGGCCAGGGACTTGAGCAAGCGCGAAGCCGTGTCCGCATGTGCGGTCATCGCCGCAGCGCCATTGTCGATCGCACGCATATTGATCCTGGTCATTGCACTGATTCCGGGCCGGATGGATTCTGTATTCAAAGGAATGCCGATGTAACATGCTTGAATTCTAATGTAGTAAATGCTATATTAGCAAGTGCGCATATTGTGTGAAGCGGACAACGTCCGCGCAGACGGGTTTCCACCGGCATGGGAGGACGGAGTCATGACGAATATCGTGGTGTTGGGCGCCGGCATCGGCGGCATGAGTCTGGCGTACGAATTGCGGCATCGGCTTGGCCGCGGCCATCGCATCACCGTGATCGGCGACGGCCCGCGGTTCTCCTTCACGCCATCCAACCCCTGGGTCGCCGTCGGCTGGCGCACGGCGGCCGAAATCGGTGTCGCTGTCGCCCCGGCGCTGGCCAAGCACGAAATCGACTTTGTCAGCGAACCGGCGGCGAGGGTGCATCCGGACGAAAACCGCGTCGAAACCGCTGACGGCAGGAGTCTCACCTACGACTACCTCGCGATCACGACCGGTCCGCGCCTTGCCTTCGACGAGATTCCTGGACTCGGCCCGCAGGGCCACACGCAATCGGTCTGCACGACGCCTCACGCCGAGGGCGCGTGGGCGCGTTACCAGAAGTTCCTCGACAATCCCGGCCCGGTCGTGATTGGCGCGGCGCCGGGTGCAAGCTGTTTCGGTCCGGCCTACGAAACCGCGATGATCATCGACGCCGACCTGCGCAAACGCAAGCTGCGCGACCGTGTGCCGATGACCTACGTCACGAGTGAGCCATACATTGGCCACATGGGCCTTGGCGGCGTGGGCGATTCCAAGGGCCTGCTCGAATCCGAGATGCGCCAGCGCCATATCCGCTGGATCGCGAACGCGCGCATCACGTCGGTCAGCGAAGGCGAAATGGCGGTCGAGGAATTGGACGCGAAAGGGCAGGTGGTGCAGCAACATGCGCTGCCGTTCGCTTACGCGATGGTAATCCCGGCTTTCACCGGGGTGGAAGCGGTGCGCGGCATCGATGGCCTCGTCAATCCACGCGGCTTCGTGCTGATCGACAAGCATCAGCGCAACCCGAAGTACCGTAACATTTTCTCGGCCGGCGTCTGCGTCGCCATCCCGCCGGTCGAGGTAACGCCGGTGCCGACGGGCGCGCCAAAGACTGGCTTCATGATCGAGTCGATGGTCAGCACCATCGCCGCGAATGTCGCGGCTGAAATCGAAGGCCGGCCGGCCACGGCCGAGGCCACATGGAATGCGGTGTGCCTGGCCGATATGGGCGATACCGGCGCCGCCTTCGTCGCGTTGCCGCAGATTCCGCCGCGCAATGTCACCTGGACCAAGGTCGGCAAATGGGTGCACGTGGCCAAAATCGGTTTCGAGAAGTATTACCTGGGCAAGATGCGCTCCGGAAATACTGAGCCGTTCTACGAGAAATCGATCATGAAAATGCTGGGCATCGAGCGGCTGAAGCCAGCAACCGTCAAGAATTGAACCCTACCCAAAGCGCAGGAGTGAACATGAATATCGATCGTCTGGTCATGCGTTTCGCCGGCAGCATGGTCATTGTCAGCGTGCTGCTGACCTACTATGTCTCGCCGTGGTGGTTGTTGCTGACGCTTTTCGTCGGCTTGAATCTGCTGCAAGCCTCGTTCACCGGATTCTGCCCGCTGGCGAAAATCCTGCGTCGTCTGGGCGTTGCACCGGGCAGTGCGTTTCCGAAGTGAATCGAAAAATCCGTCGTCGGGAGCTTCGCCGTGTACTACATCGTGGAATCCGCCAAACCTTTTGCACGGGCCGTCGAGGACCTCGACGCTGCGGTCAAGCGCCACCAGTTCGGCGTGCTGCACGTGCACGACCTCGGCGCCACGTTGCGCAGCAAGGGCCAGGATTTCACCGGCGAGTGCAAGGTGTTTGAGGTGTGCAATCCGCGTCAAGCCGCCAGTGTGCTGGCATCCGACATGAAGCTCAACATGGCGCTGCCGTGTCGCATCTCGGTCTACACCGAAGGCGGAAAGACGAAGATGGGAATGATCACGCCGCGCGCCATGCTGGCGACCTTGTCGAACGATCCGAAACTCGCCGCGGTGGCAGTCGAGGTCGACGCCGCCACACGGCGCATGATCGACGAGGCCAAGTGATGCAGCGGTCATTGGCAAGAACGGTGTGGCGGTTTGTCGTGCTGCTGGCAGCGGTCGCGCTGCTTGCCGCATGCGGCCGCGAGCCGGCGCCGGCGAGGCCAGCCGCGCCGTTGCTCGATGCGTTCGTCGTCTCCAGCGCCGATGCGCCGCGCGATCAGGTCTGGGACGGTATCGTCGAGGCGATCAACGAGACCACGCTGGCGGCGCAGACCAATGCGCGCGTGCAGGAGCTTCCGGTCGACGTCGGTGACCGCGTCGCCAGGGGCGACGTGCTGGTGCGCTTCAGCGACGTCGAACAGAATTCCGGCCGGCGCAGCGCCGAGGCCGCGGTGGCCGCCGCGCGCGCCAACGACCGACAGGCCGAGGCGAACTGGAAGCGCATCGATGGCATCTTCGCGCGCCAGCTCGTTGCGCGCGCCGATCTCGATGCCGCGACCGCGCAGCGCGATGCGGCGCGGGCCGCGCTGGCCGCCGCCGAAGCGCAACTGCGCAGCGCCGGTCAACTTGCTGATTACACCGTGGTGCGCGCGCCGTTCGACGGCGTCGTCACGCAGCGCTTCGTCGAGGTCGGTCAGGCCGTGCAGGCCGGCCCGCCGCAACCGCAACCGCTGCTGGCACTGGCCGCACTCGACGCGTTGCGCGTCGAAGTGACCGTGCCGCAAAGCGCGGTCGATGTGATCCGCGCGCACGCGCAGGCGACACTGCTGCTTGACGGCGGCGAGCGGCGCGTGCCGGCGGCGAGCGTCATGGTGCTGCCGACGGCCGATCCGGCGACGCACACGTTCCGGGTGCGCGTGGGCGTACCGGCAGGCACTGCCGGCTTGTGGCCGGGAATGACGGTCAAGGTTGCCTTTGCAGCCGGCGGTACGCAGCGCATGCAAGTACCCGTGAGTGCCTTGGTGCGTCGTGGCGAAATCGACGGCCTTTACGTGATCGGTGCCGACAACAGCGTCGGCTTGCGTCTGGTGCGTCTGGGCCATCGCTCCGGCGACGACGTCGAAGTGCTGTCCGGACTTGCTGCCGGCGAACGCGTCGCGCGCGACCCGAATGCCGCCGTGCGCTGGCTGGTTGCCTTGCACGCGCGCGGGAACTCGCCGTGAGCGAGCCGCGCCTCGGATTTTCCGGGCGCATCGCGCGCGCCTTCCAGCAACACCCGTTGACGCCGATCCTGGCGCTGACGGCATTGCTGCTCGGTTTCGCGGCGATGCTGATCACCCCGCGCGAGGAAGAGCCGCAGATCGACGTGACGATGGCCAACGTCATCGTGCCGTTCCCCGGCGCCGACGTGCACGATGTCGAGAACCTGGTCGCGTCGCCGCTGGAACAGGTGCTGGCCGGCATCGACGGTCTCAAGCACGTGTACTCGGTCAGTCGTCCCGGACTGGCGTTGCTCACCGTCGAATTCCAGGTTGGCGTGCCGCGCCAGACCGCGCTGGTGCGCCTGTACAACCAGGTGATGCAGAACCGCAATCTGTGGCCGCCGAATCTCGGCGTCGGCCGGCCGTTGATCCGCGCGATGGGCATCGACGACGTGCCGGTGATGGCCCTCACCTTGTGGAGCGATGATGCGCACATCGATGCGACCCAGCTCGGCGAAGTCGCGCACACCCTGGAAACCGACTTGAAGCACGTGCCCGGCACGCGCGACGTGTACACGATCGGCGCGCCGGATCGGGCCGTGGTGATCGAGCCCGATGCCGCGAAACTCGCCGTGTACGGTCTCGCACTCGACGATCTGGAGCGATCGCTGAAAGCGGCAAACAGCGTGTCGCAGGCGGGCAGCCGCGTCGTTGGCGATCGCGATGTCCCGCTGACGGCGGGAACCTTTCTCACCGATGCCGACGAGATCGGGCAGCTCGTGATCGGCCTGCACAGCGGTGCGCCGGTGTACCTGTCCGATGTCGCGCGGGTGCGCCGCGGCGCCGACCTGCCGGCGCGCTACGTCTGGTTCGGCACGCCGCCCGGCAAGGCCGGCCCGGTCACCGGCATGGCGCCTGCGGTGACGATCGCGATCACCAAGAAATCCGGCAGCAACGCCGCCGACATCACGCGCGCGATCGGCGCGCGCGTTGCGGCGCTGCGGGGCGTGTCGATTCCGGCCGGCGTGCACATCGCGGTCACGCGCGACTACGGCCAGACCTCGACCGACAAGGCCGACCTGCTGATCCACAAACTCCTGTTTGCGACGCTCTCGGTCGTGCTGCTGGTGCTGGCCACGCTCGGCTGGCGCGAGGCCATCGTCGTCGGCACCGCGGTCGTCATCACCCTCATGCTGACACTGTTCGCCTCGTGGGCGATGGGTTTTACCATCAACCGCGTGTCACTGTTCGCGCTGATCTTCTCGATCGGCATTCTGGTCGACGACGCGATCGTCGTGGTCGAGAACATCCACCGCCACATGGCGCTCGGCGGACGCAGCTTGCGCGAGGCAATTCCCGAAGCCGTCGCCGAAGTCGGCGGCCCGACGATCCTGGCCACCTTCACCGTCATCGCCGCGCTGCTGCCGATGGCATTCGTGTCGGGCCTGATGGGTCCGTACATGCGGCCGATACCCATCAACGCCTCGGCCGGGATGCTGTTGTCACTCGCGGTCGCGCTGGTGGTAACGCCGTGGCTGTCGCTGAAATTGATCGCTCACCACCCAACGCCGATCGATGACGAGGCGCGAGAAACCGCGCGCGGCAGCCGCCTGCTGCGCCTGTTTCGCCGGCTGATGACGCCATTTCTCGATGCAACCCGCGGTGTCCGCCGGCGCCGGTTTCTGTTCGCGACGATGGGTGTACTGGTGATGCTGGCGGCGAGCCTCGTGGTGTTTCGCGCGGTGATCCTGAAGATGCTGCCGTTCGACAACAAATCCGAATTCCAGGTAGTCGTCGACATGCCCGAGGGCAGCACGCTGGAGTCGACCAATCGTCTGCTGAGCGAACTCGCGCACGCGCTCGACGCGGTGCCGGAAGTGCTGAACTATCAGGCCTACGCCGGCACCGCCGCGCCGATCAATTTCAACGGTCTGGTGCGGCAGTATTATTTGCGCAGCGCGCCGATCGACGGCGACCTGCAGGTGAATCTCGTCGACAAGCACCTACGTCAGCGCAAGAGTCACGACGTGGCGCTGGCGGTACGGCCGATGCTGGCGAAAATCGGTGCGCGTTACCGCGCGTCGGTAAAAGTGGTCGAGGTGCCCCCCGGCCCGCCGGTGCTGGCGCCGATCGTGGCTGAAATCTACGGTCCGGATTACGCGAGGCTGCGCCAGATCGCACTCGGCCTCGAGCGGGACTTCCGCGCCGATCCCGACCTCGTCGACATCGACACCAGCGTCGAGGCCGACGCGCCACGCAACATTGTCGTTGTCGATCGCGCCCGTGCCGCGCGGCTCGGTGTGGCGCAGGCCGACATCGCGCGCACGCTCGCTGCGGCGCTGTCCGGCGACGATGCAACGTATCTGATGGACGGGCGTTCCAGATACGCGGTGCCGCTGCGGCTGCGCCTGCCGGCCGGCGACCAGGCCTCGCTCGACGCGCTGCTCGCCTTGCGTGTGCGCGCGCAAGGCGGCGCGCTGGTGCCGCTGTCGGAAGTCACCCAGGTTCGTCAGGCGAACTGGGAAAAGGCGATCTACCACAAGGACCTGCTGCCCGTTGCCTATGTCACCGGCGATGATGCCGGCGCGACCGACAGCCCGCTCTACGGCATGTTCGCGATGGTCGGCAAGCTCGGCCGCGATCCCGTCGCCGGGCAGCGCCTGGCGCAGAACTTCATCGCCCAGCCCAATGATCCGACCGGTTATGCGGTCAAGTGGGATGGCGAGTGGCAGATCACCTACGAGACCTTCCGCGACATGGGCCTCGCTTACTCGGTCGGCCTGGTGCTGATCTACCTGCTGGTCGTCGGCCAGTTCCGCAGCTACGTCGTGCCGCTGATCATCATGGCGCCGATCCCGCTGACCGTAATCGGCGTGATGCCCGGCCACGCCCTCATCGGCGCGCAGTTCACAGCAACTTCGATGATCGGCATGATCGCACTGGCCGGCATCATCGTGCGCAACTCGATCCTGCTGATCGACTTCATCGACCACGCGCTCGCCGCCGGCCGGTCGCCGGGCGATGCGGTGATCGAGGCCGCGGCGGTGCGCGCCAAGCCGATCGCATTGACCGCGCTGGCGGCAATGATCGGCGGCTTCTTCATCCTCGATGATCCGATTTTCCAGGGCCTTGCGGTGTCGCTGATCTTCGGCATCCTGGTATCGACGGTGCTGACGTTGCTGGTGATTCCGCTGCTGTACTACGCGTATTTTGCGTCGCGCGCGAAAATCCGGTAGAACGCAGCTTCCACTGCGGGAGCCGAACATGGCGCACACTTCAGCCGGCGATGACGCATTGCATGCGTTGGCGCAGGACATCGCCGCGGAATTCACCCGCCGCGGCGCGACGCTGGTCACCGCCGAATCGTGTTCCGGCGGCTGGATCGCCAAGACCCTGACCGACATCGCCGGCTCCTCGTCGTGGTTCGAATGCGGCGTGGTCGCCTACAGCTACGAAGCCAAGGAAGCGCTGCTCGGCGTGCGTCCGGAGACGCTGGAGGAACACGGTGCGGTCAGCCGCGAAACCGCCATCGAGATGGTCTCCGGCGCGCTGGCGCGCTACGGCGCCACGGTGGCGGTTGCGGTCACCGGTATCGCCGGGCCTTCCGGGGGCACGGCCGACAAGCCGGTGGGCACGGTCTGGATCAGCTGGAAACGGCGCGGCGGTTACGCGCAGGCCGAATTGTTCCATTTCGACGGCGACCGCGAAGCCGTGCGCCGCCAGACCGTTGCCGCGGCATTGCGCGGAATTCGGAAAATTCTGACAAGCTGACGCGCGTCGGTGCGCCTGCGCTCGGCGGTAGAATAGGCCGACCATCATCGCCCGTCGCAATCGCTGAGACGCGCGCGCCGCATGCTTACATCACGCACACATTCGAGGATTCACGCAATGGACGACAACAAGCGCAAAGCCTTATCCGCCGCTCTGGGCCAGATCGAAAAGCAGTTCGGCAAGGGCGCGGTCATGCGCATGGGCGATCGCACTGCCGATCCGACCGACACCATTCCGACCGGCTCGCTGATGCTCGATATCGCGCTGGGCATCGGCGGCCTGCCGCGCGGGCGCGTGGTCGAAATCTACGGACCGGAATCCTCGGGCAAGACCACGCTCACGCTGCAAGTCGTCGCCCAGGCGCAAAAGCTCGGCGGCACCTGCGCCTTCATCGACGCCGAACACGCACTCGACCCGATTTATGCGGAAAAACTCGGCGTCAAGGTCGATGATCTGCTCCTGTCCCAGCCCGATACCGGCGAACAGGCGCTGGAAATCGCCGACATGCTGGTGCGCTCCAGCGCCATCGACGTGATCGTCATCGACTCGGTTGCCGCGCTGACGCCGCGCGCGGAAATCGAGGGCGAGATGGGGGATCAGTTGCCCGGCTTGCAGGCGCGCCTGATGTCACAGGCGCTGCGCAAGCTAACCGCCAACATCAAGCGTTCCAACACGATGGTCATCTTCATCAATCAGTTGCGCATGAAGATCGGCATGATGATGCCGGGGCAGAATCCGGAAACCACCACCGGCGGCAACGCGCTCAAGTTCTACGCCTCGGTACGCCTGGACATCCGCCGCATCGGTGCGGTGAAGAAGGGCGAGGAAGTGGTCGGCAACCAGACCAAGATCAAGGTGGTCAAGAACAAGCTGGCACCGCCGTTCAAGCAGGTCGTCACCGAGATTCTCTACGGCGAAGGCATCAGCCGCGAGGGCGAACTCATCGACCTGGGCGTGGACAACAAGCTCGTCGAGAAATCCGGCGCCTGGTACAGCTACGGCGGCGAGCGCATCGGTCAGGGCAAGGACAATGCGCGCCAGTACCTGAAGGAAAACCCGTCCGCCGCGAAGGACCTCGAGGACAAGCTGCGTGCCGCACTCGGCGCGAACAAGACCGCCGCGCCGATGGTGGAGATGGAGGAGGCATAAGCGTCGGGCTTGCACAAGAACCGTCGCGGTGCTTGAATGTTTTTCGAGATCGTCGGCGAAATCGGGAATATCCAGACCATCACACGTGGCTCGGGCATCCGGGAGCTGAAGCGGTTGAAGAGGGCATACGGGCTGGCAAACTGGAGAAAATGCAGGGGCGATGCGACGGTGCGCACCGACCGGGGCGAACTGTGCCGAGTCGAATTGCATTGGTACGAAGCTGCCGGAATCGGCAAACGCGAGTTCAAGATCAAGCGCTTTCTGGACTGACCATGTCTCATCACCGATTCGTTGTCTGCATCAATAACGATGCCTATCCGGCCTCGCTGGAGTTACGCAAGCTGTACGAGATCATTGCGGACGAGGTGGCCGAAAAGCGCGAGCAAGTGCGCGTTGTCGACGAATCCGGCGACGACTATTTGTATCCGCAGGCGCTGTTCGCACCGGTGGAATTGCCGACGCGTACGCAAAAGCTCGTGTTGCAGGCGGCGTGACTTGAGGCAACCATCGGTGCGTGCGACGCGGGGCGGCGGCGAAGCCTCGCATTGGTATGTGCCGACGGTATGGCACACTTTGACTTTCCACGCGTTGTGGCGCTTGTTGCGGGTGCACGGATTCCGCATTGGCCTGTCGCGCTTGTTCCTTGTCGCATCGGTGACTTTTGCCACCATCGCCAACTCGCTGCTCGGTCTGCTGCAGTCTGCGATATATGGCTCACGGCTGCGTGCGGTGAATATCCAGGCCCCGGTCTTCGTGCTCGGGCATTGGCGTTCCGGCACCACGCATCTGCACGAGTTGCTGGCGCTGGATGATCGGCTTGCCTTTCCGACGACCTACGAGGTTTTCGCGCCGCATCACTGTCTTCTCACTGAGCGCATATATCGAAAGTTGTTCGCCTGGCTGCTGCCGCGCAAGCGCGCAATGGACGACATGGCAGTCGGTTTCGATCGGCCGCAGGAAGACGAATTCGCACTGGTTGCGCTTGGGGCGCCATCCCCGATGTGGTCGCTTGCCTACCCGGGTGAGACGATAGGGCAGGCGTATTTGTCCCTGCGCGATGTGCCAAATCGTGAGCGCGAGCATTGGGCGGACACGCTGCGCAAGTTCCTGCGCCTGGTGACATACAGGCATCCGAAGAGGTCGCTGGTTCTCAAATCGCCGGCGCATACGGCGCGCATCGAAATCCTTTCGCGGATGTTTCCGGACGCGCGCTTCATTCATATCGTCCGCGATCCTTGCGCGGTGTTCGCATCGACCGTCCATCTGTGGCGCAAGGCAATGGCGGTGAATGCGCTGGTACCTTTCGACGATTTCGACGTGGAAAAATACGTGCTCGAGACCCTGCCGAAAATGTACGAACGCTTCGCGGAGGCTCGCGATGCCTTAGCGTCCGGCCACTTCCACCAAATGCGCTACGAGGATCTGGTCCAAAACCCCCTCGCCACACTGGAGGAATGCTACAAGGCGACAGAAATGGACGATTTCGACATGGTTCGTTCGCGCGTGGCCGATTATGTGGCGAGCCTGCGCGAATTCCGCGTCAACGAATACGAGATTTCGCAGGAAGCGAAGATTGCATTACGGGATGCATGGAGCGCGATTTTCCAGACCTGGGGTTACACGATTTGATCTGATTTGATGCCGGGCCGTGTATGCGCAAATCCAAGCCGGACTCCTCCAGCGCCTCAGACAAAGCCCTCGGTCTGCTGGCGCGGCGCGAGCATTCGGCGCGCGAGTTGAAGTCCAAACTTACGCGTAAAGGGCTCGATGCGGATGAAAGCGCAGCGGCGCTTGCCGATCTGCAAGGAAAAAATTACCAGTCCGACGCGCGCTTCGGCGAAATGCTGGTACGCACGCGCATCGCCGGCGGGTACGGGCCGCGCTGGATTCTCGCTGAACTTGCGACCCATGGCATCGCCGATAAGGCGGCACAGATGCTGATCGAAGCGGCAGAACCGGATTGGCCGAATCTTGTCCGCGATCTGCTGCGTCGTCGCTACGGTGCAAAGCCCGTGGCGGACTTGGCCGAACGCCGCAAACGCGCGGCTTTCCTCTTGCGTCGCGGCTTCGACGCCCACACGGTACAATCCATTACCCGCGCTCAAGGTTTGGAGTCATCGGACGAGTTGGATTGACTGCTCGGTCGCTGGTGGTCACGCTGGGCGCATCCGAATCAGTCATCCAACGTCCCGATGAAAACCAGCGCCGAAATCCGCCAGACCTTTCTCGATTTCTTCCACGAGCGCGGACACACCATCGTACCTTCCGCGCCGCTGGTGCCGGGCAACGATCCGACCCTGCTATTCACGAACTCGGGCATGGTGCAGTTCAAGAACGTCTTTCTCGGCAGCGAGAAACTGCCGTATGTGCGTGCCGCCGACGTGCAGCGCTGCCTGCGCGCCGGTGGCAAACACAACGATCTGGATTCGGTCGGCTACACCGCGCGCCATCACACCTTTTTCGAGATGCTCGGCAACTGGTCGTTCGGAGACTATTTCAAGAAGGAAGCGATCCACTGGGCCTGGGAACTGCTGACCGACGTCTACAAATTGCCGAAGGATCGCCTGCTCGTCACGGTTTATCACACCGATGATGAAGCGTTCGATCTCTGGCACAAGCAAATCGGCCTGCCGGCCGAGCGCATCGTGCGCATCGGCGACAACAAGGGCGCGCCGTACGCGAGCGACAATTTCTGGCAGATGGCCGACACCGGCCCGTGCGGGCCGTGCACCGAGATTTTCTATGACCACGGCCCGGAAATTCCGGGCGGACCGCCGGGATCGCCGGACGAGGACGGCGACCGCTTCATCGAGATCTGGAACCTCGTGTTCATGCAGTTCGACCGCGCCGCCGACGGCACGCTGTCGAAGCTGCCGGCGCCGTGCGTGGACACCGGCATGGGCCTGGAACGTCTCGCCGCGGTGTTGCAGCACGTGCACAGCAACTATGAGATCGATCTGTTCCAGCGTCTGATCAAGAAGGCGGCGGAACTGACGAACACCAAGGATCTGGAAAACAAATCGCTGCGCGTGATCGCCGATCACATCCGCGCCTGTTCGTTCCTGATCGTCGACGGCGTGCTGCCGTCGAACGAGGGCCGCGGTTATGTGCTGCGCCGGATCATCCGTCGCGCGCTGCGCCACGGTTACATGTTGGGCCAGAAACAGCCGTTCTTCCACAAGCTGGTGCCGACCCTGGTCGCGGAGATGGGCGAGGCGTATCCGGAGCTGGCGGCAGCGCAAGAACACGTCGTGTCCGCTTTGGCGCAAGAAGAAAATCGGTTCAGTGATTTGTTGAATCGCGGCATGCGCCATGTAGAGGACCTCCTCAATGAT
>JAGWXP010000025.1 GCA_018969845.1 Lysobacteraceae bacterium
GACGCGCTCGCCGACTGGATGGACGCGCTCGCTCGCGACTATGGCGTGACGGTCACCGATTTTTCCGCCGAGAAGGTAGAGGGTCTCGGGCTGGTGAATGCGCGCGTGACGCTGCAAGACGCAAAACAATGAAGGGATTGCGGCGTTTTATACTTTTTCTCATCGTGCTGATCGCGCTCGGCGCGATCGGCGTCGCCACATGTCCGGCATCCTTCGCCTGGCGCTTCGCCGCCAGCCGTGCCGGCGCGCTCACGCTCGACGGATTAAGCGGGACGGTGTGGAATGGTCATGCCGCCAGCGCGAGTGTGTTCGGCACGGCGCTCGGCGCGCTCGACTGGCAGCTGCATCCGCTGCCGTTGTTGCAGGGAGTCGTCGCCGCGCAACTGGATTTGCATGGCGGCGAAGTCACGGGCAGCGGCGCGGTCGCGCGCGAAGCGGACGGCAGCTTGAATGTCGGCGTGGCGACGATCCATTTGCCGGCCAGCCTCGCCGCTCCGGTCCTGGACATTCCGCTGCTGCAGCTGCTCGGGCAGATCGATATCAACATCGCGCAAATGCGCGTGCAGGGCGCGTGGCCGACGGCCGCGCAGGGCACCATACTTTGGCGCAACGCCGCCGTCGCCGGCGCGGCACAGGCCAGTCTCGGCGATTTGCAGGCGCAATTCGCCAGCGCGCCGGGCGGCAGCATTGCGGGCACCGCGCACGATCGGGGCGGTCCGCTGTTGCTCGACGGCACGTTTCGGATCGATACCGGCGGTTACGATGTGCGCGCGAAACTCGCCGCGCGCGACGCCAATCCGCAGGTACTCGGCGCCCTGCGCTACATCGGCCAGCCGCAGGGCGACGGCACGACGTTGCTGCTGATCCACGGCAAGTTCCTTGCTGTGTTCTGATGGACGCGGCGTTTTCCGATTTTCTCGAGCGCGCCCTCGGCGTGGCGCGGCAGGCGGCAGCCGCGGCGGCGGAGGTCATCCGCGATCACTACGCGCGCGGCGTGACTGCGCAAATCAAGGCCGACGCGACGCCGGTCACCGCCGCCGACCGCGAAGCCGAGATCGCGATCAAGGATGTGTTGCGCACCGCGTTTCCGGATCACGCGTTCTACGGCGAGGAATTCGGCCGCGAGGGCGCGGGCGATTTGCTCTGGTTGATCGATCCGATCGACGGCACCAAGGCGTTTTTGCGCGGCTATCCGATGTTCTCCACCCAGATCGCGCTCATGCATCACGGAGAACTGGTGCTGGGCGTGTCCGGCGCGCCGGTGTATGGCGAAACCGCCTGGGCGCGCAAAGGCGGCGGTGCCTTTCTCGACGGCAAGCCGATTCGAGTTTCCGGCGCGCGCGAATTCGACGCCGGCACGGCGATTTCCATCGGCAACGTCAAGACGCTCACGCGCGACGCGCGCTGGGCCGCGCTCGGCGAGCTGATCCGGTGCAGCGGCCGCATCCGCGGCTATGGCGATTTCCTGCACTATCACTTGCTCGCGCGCGGCTGCATCGATCTCGTGGTCGAATCCGACGTCAACATCCTCGACATCGCCGCGCTCGCCGTTATCGTGCGCGAGGCCGGCGGCGTGTTCGCCGACCTGGACGGACGCGAACTGACGCTGGACACGACCAGCGTGCTGGCCGGCACGCCGGCGCTGCATGCGCAGGCGCTGGCCCTGTTCGCCGGGGCGGTGCCGAACCGGTAGCCGCAGGCTTGCGCGATGCCGGCCACGGGTGCAGGGTGGGCGGGTTTGCCGAACCAGTCACTGCGGAGAATGCCATGCGAGTTCGATATGCGTCGTTTGCGTTGCTGTTGTTGCCCGCGCTTGCATCAGCGCAGGCGGCGGTGGTGCCGCCGCAGGAACATCCGGTGTTGCGCGAAATAGTGGATGCCGTCAGCGCCGAGCGGTTGCGCGCGATCGACACCACACTGGTGAGCTTCGGCACGCGGCACACTGCGTCCGCAACGAAATCCGACAAGCGCGGCATCGGCGCGGCACGGCGCTGGGTCA
This sequence comes from Lysobacteraceae bacterium, assembly GCA_018969845.1. GTDB lineage: Bacteria > Pseudomonadota > Gammaproteobacteria > Xanthomonadales > Rhodanobacteraceae > Rudaea. The sequence continues at coordinate 2,000 of JAGWXP010000025.1, forward strand.
AGGCGCAGTTCGAATCGATCGCCGGCGCTTGCGGCGGCTGCCTGAGCGTGGTCACGCCGTCGCGGGTGTTCACCGGTCCGCGCACGCCGAAACAAGGCGTCGAGGTGAAGGACATCGTCGCGATCCAGAAGGGCAGCGAGCCGAACCGCTACATCGTGATGACCGCGCACCTGGATTCGCGCGTCACCGACGTCATGAATGCCGGCGCCGACGCGCCCGGCGCGGACGACGACGGCTCCGGCGTTTCGGCGCTGCTCGAGGCGGCACGGGTGTTGTCGCACTATCGATTTGCCGCGAGCATCGTCTACTCGGCCGATTCCGGCGAGGAACAGGATCTGTACGGCGGCCGCATCATCGCCGACTACGCGAAGGACCAGCACTGGAACGTCGAAGTCGACATCAACAACGACATGATCGGCAACACCGAAGGCAGCGACGGCGTGGTCGACAACACCACCGGCCGCCTGTTCTCCGAGGGCCTGCGCGAAGGTCTGAGCGACAAGCAGCTTCGCCTGCTGCGCTACGAAGGCGGCTACGTCGATGCGCCGTCGCGCAACGTGGCGCGCTATATCGTCGGCCTGACCGACCAGTACGTGCCGCAACTGCACCTGATGCTGATGTACCGCGTGGACCGCTATCACCGCGGCGGTGACCAGATGGCGTTCAACGCGGACGGCTTTCCCGCCGTGCGCATGAACGAGGCGCACGAGAACTGGCGCCATCAGCACCAGGACGTGCGCGTCGAGCACGGCGTGCAGTACGGCGATCTGGTCCGGTTCGTGGATTTTCCGTATCTGGCGAAGATGACCGCTGCCAACGCGGTGGCGATCGCCGCGCTGGCGTGGGCGCCCGCGCCGCCGCTGGATGTGTCCATCCAGAGCGAGCTTTCGCCCGACACGACCGTCGCCTGGAAAGCGCCCGTCGATTCGGCAGCGGCGGGCTACCGTGTTTACTGGCGGCGCACGGATGCGCCGATGTGGCAGCACTCGGTCTGGGTCGGCAACGTCGCGCAGTACGTGCTCAGGAACCGCGTCATCGACAATTACTTCTTCGGCGTCGCCAGCGTGAGCCGGGACGGCTTCGAAAGCCCGGTCGTGTTTCCCGGTGCGGCCGGGGATTTTCACAACACGATGGATACGAGCGGCAAGTGACGCAGCACGTGCACGGTCTGCGAACGGAGTGTCCCGCGAGCGCACTCGCCCCGTCGAGAATCTCGGTTGCCGGCGTTTTTGTCGCGATGACTTCGTCGGGTCAGATCTTGAAGGACTATCTGTCCCTGAACCAGTTCGCCTCCTAGGAGCCGCCATGAGTCCTTCCAGAAAGCGCAGCATCGACGTCAAAGGGACCGCCGTCTCGGTGCTCAGCCAGGCCAGCGATGACTATATTTCCCTGACCGACATCGCCAAGCACAAGGAGCCCGATCGATCCGACCTTGTCATCCAGAACTGGATGAGAAACCGCAACACCATCGAGTTCCTGGGCGTCTGGGAGCGGCTGAACAACACCCATTTCAAACCCCTCGAATTCGAGGGGTTTAGAAACCGGGCAGGCCTCAACAGTTTCGTCCTGACGCCACGTCAATGGATCGACACGACGCATGCCAGCGGATTGATCTCCAGGGCAGGGCGCTATGGTGGCACCTACGCCCATCGAGACATCGCCTTCGAATTTGCCTCGTGGATTTCCGTCGAGTTCAAGCTCTACCTCATCAAGGAATTCCAGCGCCTCAAGGACGACGAAAACCGCCGCCTCTCACTCGCCTGGAACCTCAACCGCACTTTGTCCAGGCTCAACTACCGCATCCACACCGATGCGGTAAAGGCGCATCTGATCCCCGCGACCGTCACCACCGCCCAGGCTGCCGTCGTCTACGCCAACGAGGCCGATCTTCTCAACGTCGCGCTCTTCGGCCAAACCGCGAAACAGTGGCGGGATTCCAACCCCAAGCTCGAAGGCACCATGCGCGACTACGCCACGATCGAACAACTGCTGGTGCTGGCCAATATCGAGGGCATGAACGCCGAACTCATTCACATGCAATTGTCGCAAGGGGAGCGTCTCAAACGCCTCAACGAAATTGCCATCCGCCAGATGTTGGTGTTGACTTCGACATCCGCGCTCAAACGACTCAAGGGATAAGGCTTCGCTCGACATCGATACAAAACGCCGCATCGACACCGCCCGCGACATCTCGTCGGCAAGGCGACCGGCGCAATCGACAAGCGCTTCCTTCTTCACCTTCTTGAGGCGGACTCCGAGAAGATCAAATCTGAGGGCAACGGTATTGCGATGATGCATGCGACCAAGGGAGGGATGGAAGTACGAAAGTTCTCCCTCCCACCCCTCGCCATGCAGCAAACCATCGTGGCGGAGATCGAAGCCGAGCAGGCGCTGGTCGCCGCCAACCGCGAACTGATCGCCCGCTTCGAAAAGAAAATCCAGGCTACCCTTGCTCGCGTTTGGGGCGAAACCGCATCCGGGCTTAGCAAAGTCGAGAGGACGACATCGTGACAAAGAATCTGTTGATCGCCGGCGCCGTGCGCCCGACGCGCTACAATAAACGATGCGCAAGCCTCCCGTCATTCATTCCACGCGGCCCGCCGAGGGCAGCCGTTTCCTGCATGTCGAGCTGCTCGATCTTGAGTTTTCCAACGGCGAGCGGCGCACCTACGAACGCCTGAAGGGCTCGGGTCTGGGCGCGGTGGTCATCGTGCCGATGCGCGACGACGACACGGTGCTGTTGGTGCGCGAATACGGCGCCGGTATCGGCCGTTACGAACTGGGATTGCCGAAGGGACGCCTCGACCAGGACGAAACCGTCGAGCAGGGCGCGAACCGGGAGTTGAAGGAGGAAATCGGTTACGGTGCGCGTGAGATTCGCATCCTCACCAGCCTGTCGCTGTCGCCGGCCTACATGACCAGCATGACCCACGTGGTGCTGGCGCGCGATCTGTATCCGGAGCGCCTGACGGGAGACGAACCGGAAGAACTCGACGTGGTGGAGTGGAAACTCACGCAACTGCACCACCTGCTCGCGCATCCGGAAGTGACGGAAGGGCGTTCGATCGCGGCGCTGTTCATCGCCCGCGAATATCTCGCGGGTCGGTTCGTGCCACGCCCATGAGCGAGCGCGATCTGCAATACCTCACGCGTGCGTGCTGTGCGCTTGCGCGCGCGGCGGGCGATGCGATCATGCGCATCTACGTGGGCGAATTCGCGGTCGAACGCAAGCACGACGATTCGCCGCTGACCGCTGCCGATCTCGCCGCGCATCGCGCGATCCTCGCCGGGTTGCAGGCGCTGGCGCCGGATATTCCGGTGCTGTCCGAAGAATCCGCCGAGCAGGCGGACTGGTCAGTGCGGCGGACCTGGACGAGATATTTTCTGGTCGATCCGCTCGACGGCACGCGCGAGTTCGTCAAGCGCAACGGCGAATTCACGGTCAACATTGCCCTGATCGAAGGTCACGCGCCGGTGCTCGGCGTGGTGCATGCGCCGGCGTTGGACGAAACCTGCTGGGCCTGGTCCGGCGGCGGGGCGCATTTTGCGACAAAGTCACAAAGTGGACAATTGCGCACGCGTGCCGCGGCGACGCCGCTGGTCGTGGCCGGCAGCCGTTCGCACGCCGATCCGCGCATGACCGCGGCGCTGCAACGGCTCGGCGCGCACGCGATGGTCGCGCTGGGTTCGTCGCTGAAGTTCTGCCGCGTGGCGCGCGGCGAAGCGGATCTGTACATCCGCTACGGCCCGACCAGCGAATGGGATACCGCCGCCGGCCAGTGCGTACTCGAGCAGGCCGGCGGCGCGGTACGGCGCATGGACGACGGCGCGCTCATGTACAACACCAAGCAATCCCTGCTCAATCCGGATTTCTTCGCCTGCGGCGATGCGTCGTTGGACTGGGCCGGCGTACTGCGCGGTGTCGCGCATGCCTGAGTCCGGCCCCGGCAATTACCGCATCGAGGATCTGCTGCGCATCATGGCGAGCCTGCGCGATCCGCAGCGCGGTTGTCCGTGGGACGTCAAGCAGACCTTCGCCACGATCGCGCCGTACACGATCGAGGAAGCCTACGAAGTCGCCGACGCGATCGACCGCGGCGACATGGCCGATTTGCGCGACGAACTCGGCGATCTGCTGCTGCAGGTCGTGTTCCACGCGCGCATGGCCCAGGAGCAGGGAGCGTTCGGGTTTTCCGACGTGGTCGCGACGATCTGCGACAAGATGGTGCGGCGCCATCCGCATGTGTTCGCCGGCGCGAGCGTGGAAAATGCCGAGGCGCAGTTGCGCGAATGGGACGAACACAAGCGCCGCGAGCGCGCCGCATCGGGCGACGCCGACACGAGCGCGCTCGCCGGCATCCCGCGCGGCCTGCCCGAGTGGCAGCGCGCGCTGAAACTGCAGAAGCGCGCCGCGCGCGTCGGCTTCGACTGGAGCGATCCGCGGCCGGTGCTGGACAAGCTGGCCGAAGAAGTCGGCGAGGTGCGCCACGAGCTCGACCACGGCGCGGACGCCGCGCGCCTGACCGACGAGATCGGCGACGTGCTGTTCGTGTGCGTGAATCTGGCGCGCCTGGCCAAGGTCGACTGGTCCACCGCCCTGCGCGGCGCGAACGCGAAGTTCGAGCGCCGCTTCCGGCGCATGGAGTCGCTCGCCGCCGAAGACGGGCGCCGACTCGATGGCATGACCCTGGCCGAGCAGGATGCGTATTGGGATCGCGCCAAAGCCGAGGAAAAATCCGGGGAATCGCAATAAAGAAGCGGCGCGGACGAGGGAGCCGTCCGCGCCGCCAAACCACCTGCGCTCGCAACACAGGCTCGGGGTTTGCCCTGTGTAACGTCACCAGACGTATCCGGTTGACTTGTCCGTCGCACGCCGACAGGCCAGAATTCCCGCGCAGGTCGTCCCGCCCGTGCATCGGGCTTCAGCTTCCACACGAGGAAATGCCATGGTCTGGATCAATCTCGTTACGCTGTGCGCGCTGATCGAATACTTCGTTTTCGCCTGGCTGGTCGGCAAGGCGCGCGCCAGGCACGGCGTGAAAGCGCCAGCGACCACCGGCCACGAAGTGTTCGAGCGCTATTTCCGCGTGCAGCAGAACACGCTGGAACTTCTGATCCTGTTCGTGCCGGGGCTGTGGATCGCCGCGCAGTACTGGAATCCGGCCTGGATGGCCGCGATCGGCGCGGTCTATGTGCTCGGCCGCATCGTGTATTTCCGCGGCTACGTCAGCGCACCGGCCGCGCGCCACAACGGATTCCTGCTCAGCATCGTGCCAGTGACGGTGTTGCTCATCGCCGGCGTTGCCGGGGTGGCGTGGGCGCTAATCCCTCATTCGTAGAAAATGAAGAACGCGGCGAGCACGATCAGCGCGAACCCGACCAGGTGATTCCAGCGCAGGGACGCGCCCAGGTAATACACCGAGAACACCGCGAACACGCTCAGGGTGATGATTTCCTGGATCGTCTTGAGCTGCGCCGGATTGTAGACCCGGTAGCCGATGCGGTTGCCGGGCACCTGCAGGCAGTACTCGAAAAACGCGATGCCCCAGCTCGCGGCGATGACCAGCCACAGCGGACGGTTCGTGAATTTCAGGTGCCCGTACCAGGCGAAGGTCATGAACACGTTGGAGCCGATCAGCAGGGCGATCGGGGCGAGGTAATCGAGCGTGCGCTGATTCGTCACAGCGTGTCCTTGTCGAGGAAGCGTGACTCGTACAACAGGCTTTCGATGCGCTGCTCCTGCCCCGAAGCGAATTCCAGGCCGATGTCTTCGCTGCCGTTGCGCACGATGCGCGCATCCAGACCGATCACGGTTTCCTGGTCGAAGATGAAGTACACGCGGCAGGCGGCGGTCGCGTCCGCCGGCCAGTTCTTCGGCCGGCCGATGCAGGCGCCGCCCTGGGACAGGTCCTTGACGTCGGACAGATAGCCTTCGCCATTGCACACGGCGAGCGCAGCGGAGTAGATGGCCAGGCGCGGATGGCGGCGTTTCTCGGCGTAGGACATGCGGAACTCCCGGGGGCCAGCCTACGATAGTCGGCCTGCGCCGCGCGGCGCAAGCGCGTGCTAGAGTCGATCGGGAAAAAATACGGGGTAACGATGAACGCAATGCCGCGCACGGCGCGTCTGCTGCCGCTGGCTGCCGCCTTGGCGGCGGCGGGCATCGCGCAGGCCACGCCGCTCAGTGCGCCGATGCCGGCGGCATGGAAACCCGGCGATGGCCGCGGCGTCGCGGCCTTGTTTGCGGCGCTGACGGCGCGTTCGATCGCGAGGGCGCCGATTTCCGGTCACCTCGCGGCGACGCTGATCGTGACCAGTTGTGCCGATGATGGCAGCGGCGGCACGTTGCGTTCCGTGGTTTCGACTGCGGGCGAGGGCGATACCGTGGATGCGTCCGCATTGACGTGCGGTGCGATCGCGCTGACCGGCGGCGCGATCCCGGTCTATCCGGACGATCTGACCCTCGTCGGGCCCGGCGCCAAGGCGCTGGCCGTGGACGGCGCCGGAGCGGATCGCGTCTTCGTGCATTACGGCTATGGCACGCTCGGTCTGCAAGATATCACCCTGCGCAATGGTTCCGCCGTCGTTGCCGGCTATCGCGTCACCGGCGGCGCCTGCGTCATTTCCAACGGCTACGTCCGGCTCGATCACAGCACGGTCAGCGGCTGTCTCGCCGCCGGGGAGGGCGCCTACGGCGGCGCCATCACCGCGCGCGGCGTGCGTCTGTATACCAGCACGCTGTCCGGCAATACCGCACTCGGCTCGCATCCGAACGCGTTCACCGCGGCCTATGGCGGCGGTGCGATGGCCTACCGGGGCGAGGTATTTCTCTATGCGAGTACGGTCAACGGCAACAGCGCCACGCATGCAGCGACCGACACGCATGGCAGCTACTGTACCGGCGGCGGAATTTTTTCGGACCTCGGTGGCTACGCCTACCGCTCCACGCTGAGCGGCAATTATTCTTTCGGTACCGGCGGCGGACTGGCCACGCATGCCGGATTCGGCATCAGCGACAGCACCATCGCCGGCAACACCGCGCGTTACAAGACCGGCGGTGGCGTGTTCGCTCGCGTGTTCGATTCGATGCGCATCAACAACAGCACGATCGCGGGCAACACGGCCGGCATTTCCGGTGCGGGCATCTATTTCATGGGCGTCGCCAATTCGCTGGCCCTGCAAAGCAGCATCGTGGCGAACGATACCGTGGCCGGGGCGAATGCCGACATCGCCACGATGGGCGCGTTCACCGTTGCCGGATCGAACAACCTCGTCACGGCCGGCGCTGGCAACGTGATCCTGCCTGGCGATACGCTGCGATCCGATCCCCGGCTATGGCCGCTGGCCAACAACGGCGGACCGACCCAAACAATGGGTCTGCTGGCAGGCAGTCCGGCGCTGGGAGCCGGCAGCAATCCGAACCATTATTCCAACGACCAGCGCGGCCCGGGTTTCCCGCGCACCACGGGCGGGCTGACCGACATCGGCGCGTTCCAGGGAGCGGTGGCGCCCGTTCCCGCGACACCCGTGCCGGCCTTGTCAGGAATGCTCGCGGCATTGCTGGCGGCGTTTGTCGGCGCGAGCGCGTGGCGAGTCTTGCGCCGGCGCATGGCATCGGGTATTTTTGTGAATCAGCGCACAAAAATGGAACAGGGGTAGTCCAATGTCAGTTCGCCGCACGATTTGCATCAAGCCGCTGGCCGCGGCGTTGACCTTGGCCTTGGGCGCCGCGACTACGGGCGCCAACGCCGGCACACCGTCAAATGCTGCGTTCGCCGCGCAAGTGCAGGCCCTGCACAACGCGACTGTGCAACTTCAGCAATACCGCAGCCAGCATCCGGGCAAGCCGCAATTATTGCCCGGCGTCGTCTCGCACAAACTCAATCGGCCGCAGCGGCATCCGGCGCTGCCCACCGTGACGCAAACCGTGAGCGTCTGCACGGACTCTGCTTCCAGCGCGACCACGCCCGGCACGCTGCGCTATGCGGTGCTCAACGCCACCGCCGGCAGCATGATCAACCTGAGCGCCTGCAACAACAGCACAATAACCCTGACACAAGGCGCGCTGCCGGTGACGGTGGACAAGCTGACGCTCACGGCCGGCGCGGGAAACCATGTCAGCATCGACGGCAATGGCGCCGACCGTGTGTTCTACGATACGGCGACCGGCTCGGGCAGCCTGAGCCTGAAATATCTGACGGTGCAAAACGGCGTTGCTCCGCCAATTGCCGGGACTCCGCCAATCGTGGTCGGTGGCTGCATCTTGGCCAAAAACGAAGGCGTGGCTTTATACCAGTCGACGGTGACCGGCTGTCGGGCTGTCAACGCTGCGGGCTCCGCCGAAGGCGGCGGCGTGGCCGCCTACGGGCTGTTCATGTATCACAGCACGATTTCCGGCAACACGGTGAGCGCGACACGATCCAATCCCACGGGTCGCGGCAAGTATGCCGCAATCGGCGGCGGCGCCGTGGCATTAGGCTACGGTGGCTATTCGGCTGCGTTGATCTACAGCCAGATACAAAACAATACCGTGCAAGTCAGCGGCAATGGCGTCTTCGGCGACGCGGGCGGTCTGCTGGCAATCGCGCCTTATCTCTACGGGAGCACGATCTCCGGCAACCGCGTGCAGGTGGGTGCCAGCACCAGTTCGTCTCCGCCGTCCATCGGCCTGGGAGGCGGGTTGTCGGCCAAATACGGCGGCACGATCAAGTTCAGCACGATCAGCGGCAATTCGGCGACCTGTACCAATGCCAGTGGCGGACCACCTACCACGCTTTGTCTGGGCGGCGGGGTGGTAAGCGGCTATTTCCCCATTGGGGGCGGTTCCACGCCGTTGCTGGATATCGCGTACTCGACGGTTTCCGGCAACCATTCCGATTTTGTCGCCGGCGGCGTGCTTTCCAAGTATTCGACGTCGATCGTGCAAAGCACGATCTCCGGAAACACGGCGGGGGTCGGTGCGGGCTTGCTGCAGAAATACCTTGGCGCCACGCCAAAAAGCGCCATCTACAACAGCACCATTGCCGGCAACGCCGCGACTTATGCCGGCGGCGGCATCTACTCGTATGGCGACTACAACTACGCCACAAAAGTCAGAGGGGCTCTGCCGATCAGTCTGACCAGCACGATTGTGGCGAACAATGCAGCTGGTTATGCCGGCCCGGATTTGTATACGCAGACTCGGTACACGCTTACCGTCAGCGGCTCCAGCAATCTGGTGACGACCGCATCGCCCAATGTCACCCTGCCGGCCGGCACGCTCAGCGCCGATCCATTGCTCGCGCCGCTGAGCGCGAACGGTGGCTCGACCGAAACCATGGGGTTGTACGCCGGCAGTCCGGCGCTCGGAACCGGCAGCAATCCGAACAATTATTCCAACGACCAGCGCGGCGCGGGTTTCCCGCGCACCACGGGCGGGCTGACCGACATCGGCGCTTTTCAAGGTGCACTGCCGCCAGCTCCTATCCCGATACTCTCGACCCCGGGGTTGGGTCTTCTCGCCGGCCTGCTCGCATTGTTCGGCTGGCGACGACGGCGCACGGAGTAACCGCCTTCACGCCGCGCTCACCGTTCGCTGCGCATTCTTCACGAATGTGAAAGCGCGGGAGCGGGCATGAAGCAGCGCGAAGAACAGGCCGGACTTATCCTGCTGATCGAGGACAACCGCGGCATCGCCGAGATGGTCGGCGAATTCCTCGAACGCCGCGGCTACGGCCTGGATTACGCCGCCGACGGTGTCACCGGCCTGCATCTGGCGGTATCCAACAGTTACGACGTGATCGTGCTCGACCTGATGCTGCCGGGCATGGACGGTCTCGAGCTTTGCCGCAAACTGCGCCGCGAAGCCAAGCGCTCCACGCCCGTGCTGATGCTCACCGCGCGCGACACGCTCGAGGACAAGCTCACGGGGCTCGATGCCGGCGCCGACGATTACCTGGTCAAACCCTTCGAGATCCGCGAGCTCGAAGCCAGAGTTCGAGCATTGATCCGCCGCGACCGCCGCCAGGTCAGCGCACAGACGCTGCGCGTGGCCGACCTGGTCTACGACACGGCCAGCGTGCGCGTGAGCCGCGCCGGGCAGGACCTGCAGGTGTCGCCGATCGGATTGAAACTGCTTTCGATCCTGATGCGCGAATCGCCGCGCGTGGTCAGCCGCGCCGACATCGAGCGCGAAGTCTGGGGCGATCTGCTGCCCGATTCCGACACGCTGCGCAGCCACTTGTATAATTTGCGCAAAATTATAGACAAACCCTTTCAGCGCCCGCTGCTGCACACCATCCACAGCGCCGGCTACCGCCTTGCCGATCTGGACGCCGAGGTCGCGGCCGGCCAAGGCACCTGATGCGCGCGCCGCGCGCCGGCATCCGCCGCAAGATCTGGGCGGTCTACGTCCTGCAGGTCGCGGCGATCAGCCTCGCCACCATCCTCGGGGTGTACGGCGCGGCCACCGTGCTCGAGGATGTGCTGATCAAGCGCGCGCTCGCGGGCGAGGCGACGTTCTACTGGCAGCGCTGGGAACGCAACCACGCCGCGCCCGTGCCGGACACCAACAACATGACTGGCTACCTGCTGGCGCCAGGTGCCGTTTCGGCGGCGCTGCCCGACGCGCTGCGCCACCTCGCGCCGGGGTATCACCGCGTCCAGCGCAAGGGCAGCTTCGTGCTTGTGTACGTTTCCGACGGCCCGCCCGGGCGGCTATATCTGGTTTTCAACCAGGAACAGGTCGGGCGCCTTGCCTTTCTGTTCGGCTTCGTGCCGCTGATCCTGGTGCTGCTCATCATCTACATCACGACTTGGCTTACCTATCGCGCGTCGCGGCGCGCACTGTCGCCGGTGATCGCACTCGCCAAGGTTGTTCGAGACTGGGATCCCAAACAACCCGACCTGGCCGCGCTGGATCCGCGCAACTTGTCCAGCGATCCGGACGGCGATGTGGAAACCCTGGCGCGCGCCCTGCATGGTTACGCCAGCCGCATCGAGGAATTCGTCGAGCGCGAACGCAACTTCACCCGTGACGCCAGCCACGAGCTGCGCAGTCCGTTGACCGTGATCAAGCTCGCCGCGGACGTGATCGTCGAGGAAGACGTGTCGCCGTTCGCGCAGCGTGCGTTGCAACGCATCCGCCGTTCGGTGCGCGACATGGAGGCGATGCTCGAGGCGTTTTTGATACTGGCGCGCGAATCCGACACCGGCCTGCCGCAGGAGGATTTCACCGTCAACGACGCGGTGCGCGAAGAAGTCGAACGCGCGCGTCCCTTGCTCGAAGGCAAGCCGGTGACGCTGGAACTGGACGAACAGGCGCGCTTCGCCCTGCACGCGCCGCCGCGCGTGTTCGCGGCGATGGTCGGCAACTTGATCCGCAATGCCTGCCTGTACACTGAGTCGGGCAGCGTGGGCGTGCGCGTCGGAGCCGACAATGTCAGCGTGGTCGACAGCGGCATCGGCATGAACGACGACGAAATCGCACAGGCCTTCCAGCCGTATTTCCGCGGCAGCCGCAGCGCCAGTGCCGGTCACGGCGTCGGCCTGAGCATCGTGCGCCGGCTGTCGGAACGCTTCGGCTGGCCGGTGGAAATCCGCAGCGAACTCAATACCGGCACCACCGCGACCATCCGCTTTCCGCAGCGCTTGCCGGCGCCGCCGGCTGCGTCATAATGCGGCTTTCGCCGGGGGAGAGATCGACATGCTTGCGCGCCTTGCCGCCACCACGCTGTTCGCATTCGGAATCGCCGCCATGAGCCAAGCCGCCACGCCCGTTCTCGTCGTCCACGGCGGCGCCGGCGTGATCAAGCGCGACATGGATGCGGCCACGCAGAAGGCGATACGCGCGGCGCTGACCACCGCGCTCGAGCACGGTTACGCACAACTGAAAGCCGGCAAGCCGGCGCTGGATGCGGTTACCGCGGCGATCACCGTGCTCGAAGACGACCCCAACTTCAACGCCGGCAAGGGCGCGGTGTTCAATCACGACGGCAAGAACGAACTCGACGCCGCGATCATGGACGGCGCGACGTTGCGCGCGGGCGGCGTGGCCAACGTGCATCGCGTGAAGAATCCCATCCTGCTTGCGCGCGCGGTGATGGAGCATTCGCCGCATGTGTTGATGTTCGGCGATGGCGCCGAGGAATTCGCCAGGACCCAAGGCATCGTGCTGGTCGATCCGAAGTATTTCTGGACGCAGAAGCGCTGGCAGGAATTGCAGGATGCGCTGAAAAAGGATGCTGCCGGCCAGCACGCCGACGCCGAGAAGGAAGGCCACTTCGGCACGGTCGGCGCGGTGGCGCTGGACAAGGCCGGCCATCTGGCCGCGGGCACGTCCACCGGCGGCATGACCGACAAGCGCTTCGGCCGCGTCGGCGATTCGCCGATCATTGGCGCCGGCACCTATGCGAACGCGGGCTGCGCGGTCTCTGGCACCGGCTGGGGCGAGTTCTACCTGCGTACCGTGGCTGCGCACGAGATCTGCATGCGCGTGACTGAAATGCACCAGCCGCTCAAGGACGCCGCCGAGTACGTGATCAACCAGGAAATCCCCAAGTTGGGCGGCGACGGCGGTGCGATCGTGCTCGGTGCGGATGGCGAGTTCGCCACGCCGTTCAATACCGATGGCATGTATCGCGGCTGGGTGGATAAAAGTGGAAAAATCCACGTAGCGATCTTTCCCGGCGAGTAGAGCGCTAGAATGCGCCGTTCGCCCTGAGCCCTTCGACTACGCTCAGGACAGGCTGCGCGTCAAAGGCGCGAAGTCGAAGGGTTGCCGGCGTTTCGACTTCACTCGCTGCGCGAGTTACGCTCAACGCGAACGGGTTGAATGTGGTGCTGGATTCGAAATGACGAGGATCACGCAATGACAATTTGCCCCGTCGCCCTGGCGGTCGGCTGCAAACGCTGCCCGGTGTTCGCGATCTGTCCGGCGAAGACGCTGATCGGCGACTACCGCCCGGACGCGAAGAAGGCCGAGAAAACGGAACCGAAAGCCGCCGGCAAACCCAGGCGCTGAAGCGGCGCGAGGCTTTACAACCGCTTACTTCCGGCATCAGCCGGCTGCGTTATAGTCGCGCGCATCCGCGCCCGCCGTGGCGCGTCTGCAAGTTCTCGACATGGAATATCGCAAGCCGTTTTTGGTGCGCAATCGCGCGCCGCTCATCATCCTCGCCATCATCACTATCGTTGCGGTGGGCGGTTATTGGCTGGCGCATCGAACGACGGTGCCGACCAATTTCCGCTTCGGGCGTGGGGCGCCGGCAGGCAAGTTCGCCGGCATGGCCATGCCGGTGGGTACGGCAACGGCGAAGCTAGGCGACATCGGCATCGACCTCGACGCGCTCGGCACGGTCACGCCGCTGCGCACGGTGGCCGTGCGCAGTCAGGTCAACGGCCTGCTGCAGAGCGTGGATTTCAAGGAGGGCCAGGAAGTCAAAAAAGGCGACGTTCTGGCCCAGGTCGATCCGCGTCCGTTCCAGGCCGCACTGTTGCAGGCGCAAGGCGCGCGCGCGCGCGATCAGGCCCTGCTCGCCAATGCGCGCGCCGACCTGAAACGTTACCAGGATGTCGCGCCGCAGGGTCTGATTCCCGAGCAGACGCTGGCCACGCAAAAGGCGCTGGTCGCGCAGTACGAGGGCACGATCAAATCCGATCAGGGTCAGATCGACACGGCGAATCTCAATCTCGGCTATGCGCGCATCGTCGCCCCGCTCGACGGTCGCGTCGGCCTGCGCGCGGTCGATCCGGGCAACACGATCACGACCAGCGACACGCTCGTCACCATCACTCAACTCAAACCGATCGACGTGCTGTTCACGATTCCGGAAGACAACTTGCCGGAACTGCTCAAACACATGAGCGATGCCAGCCTGAAAGTCGACGCGTTGAGCCGCGACAAGACCACGCAACTGGCCAGCGGCACGCTCGCGAGCCTGGACAACCAGATCGACACCGCGACCGGCACGGTCAAGGCCAAGGCCGAATTCGCCAACGCCGACGAGGGCCTGTTCCCGAACCAGTTCGTCAACGTGCGCGTGCACCTGACCACGCTGACCGGTGCGACCATCGTGCCGGCCGCGGCGTTGCAGCGCGGCGCCGACGGCATGTACGTGTTCGTGGTCAACCCCGACCGCACGGTGTCGCAGCGCACGGTCAAGACCGGCGCTAGCCAGGGTCAGGACATCGCCGTGACCGATGGCCTCAAGCCCGGCGATGTCGTCGTCACCGACGGCGCCGACAATCTGCGCGACGGCAGCCGCGTCGAACTGCCCGGCGATGCGCCGGCGCCCACACCCAACACCTCTCCCGCTGGCGGGAGAGGTCGGCGCGCGCAGCGCGCCGGGTGAGGGTGGGTGGGTATGATCCAAGCCGCCGTCCCCGGGGTTGTCTTCGTTCGGCATCCTGTCTCACCCTCAGCCGCTCTCGCGGCTTCGACCTCTCCCGCCAGCGGGAGAGGGGGTAGAGCGATTCACGAATGAACCCGTCGCGCCTGTTCATCCTGCGCCCTGTCGCCACCAGCCTGCTGATGGCGGCGATCCTGCTCGTCGGCATTCTGGCGTATCGCTATCTGCCGCTGTCGGCGCTGCCCGAAGTCGATTACCCGACGATCCAGATCACCACGCTGTACCCGGGTGCTAGCGCCGATGTGATGCTCTCGTCGGTCACCGCGCCGCTGGAGCGCCAGCTCGGCCAGATGCCGGGATTGAACCAGATGTCCTCGACCAGTTCCGCGGGCGCCTCGGTGCTGACCTTGCAGTTCAGTCTGGATTTGTCGCTGGACATCGCCGAACAGGAAGTGCAGGCTGCGATCAACGGCGCCGGCACGTTCCTGCCCGCGGATCTGCCGACACCGCCGATCTACAGCAAGGTCAATCCGGCCGATGCGCCGGTGCTCACGCTGGCGCTGATGTCGACCACGCTGCCGCTGACGCAGGTGGAGGACCTCGCCGATACGCGTCTGGCGCAGAAGATTTCGCAGATCGACGGTGTGGGTCTCGTCACCTTGTCCGGCGGCCAGCGTCCGGCGGTGCGCGTGCAGGTCAATCCGACGGCGTTGTCCGCTTACGGGCTGAGTCTGGAAGACCTGCGCAGTGCGATCGGCAACGCCAACGTCAACGGCGCCAAGGGCAGCTTCGATGGTCCGGCGCAGGCGTACACGATCGACGCCAACGACCAGCTCAAGTCCGCCGCCGCCTACCGGGATCTGATCATCGCCTATCGCAACGGCGCGCCGGTGCGCCTGCGCGATGTCGCCACGATCGTCGATGGCGCCGAGAACGACCGCCTTGCGGCGTGGAAGGACACCCGACCCGCGGTGATCATGAACATCCAGCGCCAGCCGGGCGCGAACGTGATCGAAGTGGTCGACCGCATCAAGGCGCTGCTGCCCGCGCTGACCGCGACGCTGCCGGCGGGCGTCGACGTGAGCGTGCTCACCGACCGCACCGTGACCGTGCGCGCTTCGGTCGCGGACGTGCAGTTCGAGTTGCTGCTGGCCGTGGCGCTGGTGGTGATGGTGATCTTCGTGTTCCTGCGCAACCTGCCGGCGACGATCATCCCGAGTTTTTCGGTGCCGCTGTCCATCGTCGGCACGTTCGCGGTGATGTATCTGGCGGGATTCTCGCTCGACAACCTGTCGATGATGGCGCTGACGATTTCAACAGGTTTTGTCGTCGACGACGCCATCGTCATGATCGAGAACATCTCGCGCTACCTCGAAGAAGGCGACACGCCGCTCGAAGCCGCGCTGAAAGGCTCCAAGCAGATCGGCTTCACCATCATCTCGCTGACGATCTCGCTGATCGCCGTGCTGATCCCCCTGCTGTTCATGGGCGATGTGGTCGGCCGCCTGTTCCGCGAATTCGCGATCACGCTGGCGGTGACGATCCTTATTTCGGCGGTGGTTTCGCTCACCCTGGTGCCGATGCTGTGCGCGAAGATCCTCAGGCACCGCAAGCCGGAAGAGGAAAGCGCGTTCGCGCGCCGCAGCCATGAATTCATCGACCGCCTGATCGCGCTGTACGGACGCTGGCTGACCTGGGTGCTGGATCGCCAGCGCGCGACCCTGGCCGTCGCCGTCGCCACCTTGTTCCTGACGGTACTTTTATACGTCGTCATCCCCAAGGGCTTTTTCCCGGTGCAGGATACCGGCGTGATCCAGGGCATTTCCGAGGCGCCGCAATCGGTGTCGTTCGCGGCGATGAGCGAGCGCCAGCAGGCACTGGCGGCGCTGATCCTGAAGGATCCCGCCGTGGCGTCGCTGTCCTCGTTCATCGGCGTGGACGGCACCAACACCACGCTCAACAGCGGACGCTTCCTGATCAACCTCAAGCCGCACGGCACCCGCGACGATGTGCAGACCGTGATCCGGCGGCTGAATGCGGACGCGGCAAAATTGCCGGGCATCGCACTCTACCTGCAGCCGGTGCAGGATCTGACCATCGAGGACCGCGTCAGTCGCACGCAATACCAGTTCACGCTCGAATCCACCGATCTGAAGGAACTGGAAACCTGGGTGCCGAAACTGGTCGATGCGCTGAACCGGCAGCCGCAACTCGCCGACGTCGCCAGCGACTTGCAGGCGCGGGGATTGCAGGCGTATCTGGACATCGATCGCGACAGCGCAGGGCGCCTCGGCATCACCGCGGCGGCAGTCGACAATCTTCTCTACGACGCGTTCGGCCAGCGCCTGATCTCGACCATCTTCACCGAAGCGAACCAGTACCGCGTGGTGCTGGACCTCTTGCCTGCGTTCAAGCAGGGTCCGCAGGCGCTATCCAGCATCTACCTGCCGGCGCTGAGCAATGCCAACAATGTTTCGCAGACGCCGCAGGGTTCGGTGAATTCGCCGGGCGGCGCGCAATCCGTCACCGGCGGCGCGCCGCAGGGCGCAAGCAGCGCGACGGTCACGACGAATCAGGCGCCGGCGGCGAACGGACTGGTTCCGCTGTCCGCGGTGGCGAAATTGAGCGAACGCAGTGCGCCGCTGCTGATCGACCATCTCGGCCAGTTTCCGGCGACGACGGTGTCGTTCAACCTCGCGCCCGGCGCCTCGCTCGGTGCGGCGGTCGACGCGATCCGGCAGACGGAAAAGGACATCGCCATGCCGCCGAGCATCGCCACCGCATTCCAGGGCGCCGCGGCGGCGTTCCAGGCCTCGCTGACCAATGAGGTGCTGCTGATCCTCGCCGCGATCGCAGCGATGTACATCGTGCTCGGCGTGCTGTACGAAAGCTACATCCACCCGATCACGATCCTGTCGACGCTGCCCTCGGCCGGCGTCGGCGCGCTGCTGGCATTGATGATCGCCGGTGAGGACCTCTCCATCGTCGCGATCATCGGCATCATCCTGCTGATCGGCATCGTCAAGAAGAACGCGATCATGATGGTGGACTTCGCGCTGGATGCCGAGCGCAACGAAGGCAAATCCCCGCGCGAGGCGATCTATCAGGCCTGCCTGCTGCGCTTCCGCCCGATTCTGATGACCACGCTGGCCGCCTTGTTCGGCGCGCTGCCGCTGATGCTCGGCACGGGTGTCGGTTCCGAGCTGCGCCATCCGCTCGGCGTGACCATTGTCGGCGGCATGATCGTCTCGCAGATGCTCACCTTGTTCACCACGCCGGTGATTTACCTCTGGTTCGACCGGCTGGCACGGCGAATTGAGCCCGTGGCGCTCGCCGACGAGGCATCAGCATGACATCGGCGTCGTTTCGTTCGTCATTCCGGCATGGTCGAGTGTCGGCGACAGCCGACCGAGGGGAATCCAGATGCCATGGATGGCAGGAATCGAATTGCGAATTGCGCATCCTGCGAATTTCCACTCGCATCCTTGCGAGCGTGTCACCTTTCTTTGCTCGTGCAAAGAAAGGTAACCGAAAGAAAGCACGTCAAAGCAGAGCATCCCACAGGAGGGGCTTCACGCCGTATCTGCGATCGGATGAAGGCTCCAATCACAACCCGGTCGTTCCGGGTCGGAAGGCATGCCTGTCCACGAGTGCGGTTGCGTCGTGAATTTTTCGAGCTTCTCCGCGCCGTTCATCCGCCGGCCTGTGGCCACCACGCTGCTGACCATCGGCGTGCTGCTGTCCGGTGCGGTTGCTTTCACCCTGCTGCCGGTCGCGCCGCTGCCGCAGGTGGATGTTCCCGCGATTTCGGTCAGCGCCAGCCTGCCCGGCGCGAGTCCGGAAACGATGGCCACCGCGGTGGCGACGCCGCTGGAACGCCAGCTCGGCCGCATCGCCGGCGTCACCGAGATGACATCGTCCAGCACGCAGGGAAACACCCGCATCGTGCTGGTGTTCGACCTCGGCCGCGACATCAATGGCGCCGCGCGCGACGTGCAGGCGGCGATCAACGCCGCGCGCGCGCAACTGCCATCCGGCATGCCGGGCAATCCGAGCTACCGCAAGTTCAATCCGGCCGACGCGCCGGTGATGATTCTCACGCTCACGTCCAAGACGCTCAGCCGCGGACAGATGTACGACACCGCCTCGACCATCGTCGCGCAGAAAATCGCGCAGGTCGAAGGTATCGGCCAGGTGCAGGTCGGCGGCTCCTCGCTGCCGGCAGTGCGGGTGGAGCTCAATCCCGCGGCGCTCAATCACTATGCGATCGCGCTCGATACCGTGCGCACGGCGCTGCAGAACGCCAATGCGAACCGGCCGAAGGGCTTCGTCGAACTCGACGACCGGCATTGGCAGATCGTCACCAACGATCAGGCGCGCGAAGCAGGGCAATACCGCAACCTGATCCTGGCCTGGCGCGCCGGCGCGCC
>JAGWXP010000026.1 GCA_018969845.1 Lysobacteraceae bacterium
ACAAAATCGTCCGGCAGCGATCCCCGTATCCGGCCGTTGTTGCGCAGGGACTCGGTCTTGCCGCTGGCCGGATCGTAGATCGTCAGACCCATGCCGAAGCTCGACAGCCACAAGCGTCCGCTGTGATCGCGGACCAGCGCGCGCACCTGTGCCATCCCGGGGGCCGGGCTTGTCACAGGCCACAAACGTTGCGCGGAATTCGTCCCGGCGTCGATGCGGAACAAACCATCGGTGCCGCCGGCGTAAACCACGCCGTCGCTGCCGGCCAACACGCACAATGCCAGCGGCAGCGCGTCCGAGGCGGTCGCCTGCGCGGTGTCGGATTTTGGCGCGATGCGCAACAAACCGGACGCGGTTGCCGCCCACAACGTGCCGTCACCGGTCAGCTGAAACTGGAAGACTTGCGGTGATTTTGTGGAGGACGGGAAACGGTACAGCTCGCGGCGTGTGCCATCGGCCGGATCCAACAGTTCGATGCCCGCGGCGGTGCCCACCCACAAGCCGCGCGCCGGATCGAAGAGCAGGGCGCCGATCGCGTCTCTCGGCCGCGCCTGCTGTGCGCCGATGCGTGAACGCGCCACGACTTTGCCCGTGATCGGGTCCAGTGCCCCCAGGCCCTGGCTCAGCCCGCCGATCCAGAGCCGTCCTTGCGCATCCTGGGCCACTGCCGTGACGAAACTTTCCGGCAGCGAACGGGCGTCGTTGACACGGTGCTGGAACAAGCGGTATTCGTAACCGTCGTAGCGATCCAGTCCCGATTGCGTGCCAATCCATATGTAACCGGTGCTGTCTTGGAACAGCGCGGTGACCGTATGCGATGCCAGGCCGCGCTCGCTGCCGAGGTCGTCGAAGTAATAACGCCGCTCGCTGGCGTGCACGGGCGCGGCCAGCATTGCGGCGAGCAACACCACCCACCTGCCGATGGCCCCGTGTCCCCTTGGAAACGGCATAGATTGCGAGCTTGTATCGATTTGGACATCCGGATAATAGGGATGTGGCGCTGTTCAGGCAACCGCCAGCCGGACCAGGGTCGGGGCCTGATAGAATGACGCGTCGCCTGCACTGAAACCACGATGATTGACCGCAAGGAATTCGTCCGTCGCCGCAAACAGCTCATGCGCATCGTCGGCAACGAAGGCATCTGCATCGTTCCTGCCGCGCCTGAGCGTGTGCGCAACAACGACAGTCATTATCCGTACCGCCAGGACAGCGACTTCCACTACCTGACCGGCTTTGCCGAACCCGAGGCCGTGCTGGCGTTGATTCCCGGTCGCGAACATGGCGAGGCGATCCTGTTTTGTCGCGAACGCGATCCGGAACGCGAGGCCTGGGATGGCGTGCGCGCAGGCCAGCAAGGCGCGGTGTCCGAGTTCGGCATGGACGATGCGTTCCCGATCGGCGACATCGACGACATCCTGCCCGGCATGCTCGAGGGACGCGCGCGCGTGTACTACCACTTCGGCCGCGATGCGGAGTTCGATGTCCAGCTCATCGGCTGGGTCAATCGCGTGCGCGCGCGCATCAAGCAGGGCGCACGCGCGCCGCACGAATTCGTCGCGCTTGGCCACATCCTGCACGATCTGCGCCTGTACAAGACGCGCGACGAATTGCGCGTGATGCGCAAGGCGGCGCAGATCGCCGCCGCCGCGCACGTGCGCGCGATGCGCGCGGTGCGGCCGGGCATGAACGAGCACGAGATCGAGGCCGAACTGCTGCACGAATTCCGCCGTCGCGGCGCGGTGCCAAGCTACGAGCCCATCGTCGGCGGCGGCGCAAACGGCTGCGTGCTGCATTACCGTGCCAACAACGCACCGCTGCGCGATGGCGACCTGCTCCTGGTCGACGCCGGCGCCGAATACCAGTGTTACGCCTCGGACATCACGCGCACGTTCCCGGTGAATGGCAAGTTCACACCCGAACAGCGCGCGCTCTACGACCTGGTGCTTGCCGCGCAGCATGCGGCGATCGACCAGGTGCGTCCCGGCAAGCCGTTCGGCGCCTATCACGATGCCGCGGTGCGCACGCTCACGGCTGGCCTGATCAAGCTCGGTCTGCTCAAGGGCGGCATCGAGAAAAACATTCGCGAGCAGACCTACCGCAAGTTCTACATGCACAAGACCGGGCACTGGCTGGGCCTGGACGTGCACGATGTCGGCGATTACCGTGTGGATGGCGAATTCCGCGAACTCGAACCCGGCATGGTGGTCACGGTCGAGCCCGGCTTGTACATCGCGCCGGACGCCAAGGGCGTCGCCGCCAAGTGGCGCGGCATCGGCATCCGCATCGAGGACGACGTGGTCGTGACGAAGGGCGATCCGGAAGTCATCACCACGGCCGTTCCCAACGATCCGGATGCGATCGAGGCGCTGATGGCGGCTGTGCGTAAATAACACTCATGATGTGCGATGGAATTGAACCGTTCGCGTTGAGCGTAGCGAGCGCAGCGAGCAAAGTCGAAACGCGGATAGCCCTTCGACTTCGCGCCGTTGGCGCTACGCTCAGGGCGAACGGAGTTCTGGCATACGCGCTAGGTGCGCTGTTGCTGACAGCATCGTCATTTGTACACGCCGCCACCGTGCCCGTCCACTTCGGCCTGTTCGGCAACGTGCACGTCGCTACGCCCGCCGGCGAACCCAAGCGCGCGATCGTGCTCATTTCGGACGCGAAGGGATGGGATGCGCGTGCCGAACGATTGGCCATCGCACAGGCGGATGCCGGCGCCTTTGTGATCGGCATCGACTTGCCCGCCTATCTGGCACAGATGGAATCGATCAAGGACAAATGCGCGTTCCCGGCCGGGCATTTCGAGGAAATGATTCACTGGATCCAGCGCAACGAAAAACTGGACAAGTATATTTATCCACTTCTGGTTGGAGACGGCGCAGGCGCCACGTTCGCCTATGCGCTCGATGCACAGGCACCGCAAGGCACCTATGCCGGCCTGATCACGCTGGGCTGGGATGCGGATTTGCGCTTGCCCAAGCCGGTGTGCAGAGGCGACGCGGGACCGATGACAGCGCCCGACGGCAAGGGAAAATTCCGCGTTGTGCCGGTGAAGGTCTTGCCGAATCCCTGGCTGCCGCAGCCGTTCGCGCCGGGCGCGCGCGCCACCGGCCTGGCCACGCGCCTGCCGAGCGTGCTGCACGACTGGTTCGTCACGCTGAATGGCACAACGTCCGACCCCGGCAAGGCGCTGGCCGCGGCGGTTGCTCGGCTCACCGCGCCGCAGCGTGCCGCGCGGCCCCTGCCGCAGGACATTGCCGACCTGCCGCTGGAAACCGTACCGGCACAGGGCGAATTCGCACAGCGCATCGGCATCATCCTCACCGGCGATGGCGGCTGGGCGGGGCTCGATGTTGCGGTTGCCAACCAGCTCGCGCAGCGTGGCATAGAAGTCGTCGCGCTCAACACGCTCAAGTATTTCTGGGATACGCGCACACCCGCGCAGGCCGCCGACGCGCTCACCCGCATCATCGGCCATTACGGCGCACAACACCCGCTCGCGGATTTCGTCGTGGTCGGATACTCCTTCGGCGCGGGGTTGGCGCCGGTGCTGATCAACCGGCTGCCGGAATCCGCACGCCGGCGCGTCGCTGCGCAGGTATTGATTTCTCCGGACGATGCGGCCGTGTTCGAGATCCATGTCGGCGACTGGTTCGGCTCGACCCAGCACAAGGGCGCGATCCCGATCGCGCCGGAAATCGCCAGAACCCGGGTGCCGGTGATCTGCGTGCATGGCGCCGACGAGGATGACAGCTTCTGCAAGCAGGTTGTCGGGAAACCCGATGTGCGCGAACTCGTGCTGCCCGGCGCGCACCACTATGACGGCGACTACGACAAACTCGGCGCGGCGATCGTGGCGGCGCTGCCGGCGAGAAAATAGTTCAGCCGACCAGCAAGCGCCGATACCCGCCCGACACCAGTGCGGCGATATCGATCAAAAGACCCGGTACCCAGAGTCCGCGCGGATAGGCCAGGTACGAGCCGATCCATTCCGGCTTGAACTTGTCCTTGTACTTGCGCACGCCCTGATAATTATAGAAGCGGTTGCCGTACTGGAAGGCGAGCGCGGCGAGGCGTTCGTTGACGCGTGCATAGGGGTTGTCGCCGACGCGCGAGAGCGGCGCCATGCCGAGGCTGAAGATCTCGAAGCCCTGCCCCTGCGCCCACAGCATCACTTTGGCGAACAGGAAGTCCATCGTGCTGCGTGGCGTGTCGGCGACATGGCGCATCAGATCGACGCTGGCGTGGCCCCCGGGGCCGTAGGGCGGCAGCACGTTGGCGAAGGCGATCAGTTCGCCGTCGCGATGCACGAGGCCGAGCGGACTCCAGGATAAATACGCCGGATCGAAACGGCCGAGAGAAAACCCCTTTTCTTCGCCGCCCTTGTCGGCGAGCCAGGCGTCGGAGACACGTTCCAGATCGGTGAGCAGGGCGGTATCGAATGGCGGTTGCACGAGTGTAAAAGTCAACTTTTCCTTCTCGGCACGATTGCATGCCTGGCGCAGATCCTCCCAGCGCTTGCCGGCGAGCGAGAATTCGGCAAGGCGCACGAGCGCCAGTTCGCCGAGTTTGAACAGATCGAAGCCGAGGTCGTGGTAGCGCGACAGGTCCGGTTCCAGCACCTCGTAGAACACCGGCGCGCGGTCCTGCGCATCGGCGAAGTGACGGAAATCCAGGATTGCGCGGTCGATGGCGGCGTCCGAGCCGCATGGCGAACCGAGCGCGACGAGACGATCGCGCATGCTGCCGTAGGCGATCACGGCCTGATGATCGGCGGCCCAGAACAGATGCTTGTCGGCCATGAAGGTCAGGTGCGCGAATTCGCCGCCGCCGTGCGCGGCATACAGCTCGCGCGCGCGCTCGAGTTCGGCGCGATCGGGCAAGGCAAGCTTCGGCCGGGCGACCGCGAACGCCTGCCAGATGAGGTAAATGACCAGTCCGAGCAACGCCGCGGCGAGGCCGCGCCCGATGCGCGAGGTGTGCTCGCCGAAACCGATGTAGAACAAATCGAAGGAATCATCGCCCAGCACCTGTGCCACGCCGATGGCGAAAAACACCAGCACGCAGAGCAGGAGGCCGGCAAACCAGCCGTAGGTACGCGCCGAGGTCAATGTCATCGCGCGGCGCGTGAACACGCGCTTGCGCGCGCGCAGCAACGCGGCGACCGCGAGCAGGAACAGTGCTTCGCCGAAATGCAGGCCCTTGGTCACGGCCAGCGCGGCGCTGATCAGGAGCAGCCATTGCGCGACGCGGTAGGCCAGGCGCAAGCGGCCGTCGATACCGCGCGCCAAACCAAGCAACAACACGCCCGACAACACCGAAAACCAGTTCGATCCCTCCACCGCCAGGATCGGCAGGTGCGCGCGCACCGTGACGATGTGTTCGCTCACGGACGGAATGGCGGCCGAGGCGAGCTGCAACGCGCCCGCGCCGAAAGTCAGGATCGCGAGCAGGCGCGTGCCGAAGTCGGCGAGCAGGGTCGCCGGCAAGCCGAGCAGGCCGAACAGCGGATGTCCCGCGAGGCGCGTGCGCAGCCGTGCGAGCAGCGGCAGGCGCGCGCTGAGCATCTCCGAACCCATGTACAGCGCGATCAGCAATGGCAAGAGGTAGTAGGCGATGCGGAACAGCATCAGGCCGGAAAATACGGATGCCTTGTCGTAACCGGCTTCGCTGAGTGCGAGCAGGATCAAGCCGTCGAATACGCCCAGGCCGCCCGGTACCTGGCTGACGAGTCCCAGCACGCCCGCGCCGGCGAACGCGCCGAGCAGCAGGCCCGGCTTGACGTGTTCGCCGGAAATGTAGATGCACGCGTACAGCGTCGCGGCGGCGAGCAGCCAGTCGATGAGCGAGACCAGGGTGAGTTCGATCTTCAGGCGCAACGGCGGGATGCCGACGTCCTGGGGCAGCCAGCGCATCAGCGCGCGCCGCGCGGTGAGAAAGAAATACAGGGGCAGATAGAACGCCGCTGCGATCAGCACCGCGCCGGCGACCCAGCGTTGCGCCGTGCCGCTGGTCAGAGGCAGAGAACTGGTCGCCAGCGTAGCGATCACGAGCAGCGACAGTCCCGATAGCAACGAAAGTGCCTGCATGCCGATCAGTGCGGCGGCACGTGACAGCGGCACTTTCAGTCCGCTCAAGCCCATCAGGCGCACGCTCGCGCCCATCGCGCCGGAGAGATTGAGCGTATTCGCCATGCTGTTGGCGACAAAGGCGAGGCGGAAGCAATCGCGTGCGTGCAGGCCCAGTTTCAGCCAGCGCGCGATCAGCCAATCCACCGTGCCGGTAAACGTCACGCCGATCAGGGCGAGCGCGGCAACGCCGAGCGCCGGCAAGGTCGGCACGCCGATCAGAGTGCGCTGGATGTCGGCGAGCGGAAATTCGCCGGCCTCGCGCCACAGCAGCCAGGCGGTCAGCGCCAGGAATGCGATCGGCACGATCCAGCGCAGGCGAGCGATGGTGCTGGGTGCGGCGGCGGAATCCTCGCTCATCGGGCGCGGCCGTAGCTCAACGATTGCGTTCGGCCACGCGCGGCGAGATGGCGGCGTCGCGCAGCAACTCGATCAGGCCGGCGCGGTATTGCGGCATCCAGTTGCGCGGCACGCCGTAGCCGTGGCCGACATGCGGCAGGCTGATCACCTTTCCATTTTTCACTTTTTCCACAAAACTCACCGTCGCCGGCGGGTTGCAGACCTTGTCGATGTCGCCTTGCAGCACGATCCACGGCGCGGGGACGCGCGGCACGGTGTTGAAGACGAAACCGAAGGGCGGTTTGTGCTGCTTGTCCGCGGTCAGGCCGGTGTCTGCGCAAAACGGCTTGTGGTAGATCAGATCCGGACAGAAGCCGAGCGTCATCGCCCCGGAAAAGCGTTCGTCCCCGGCCTGCGCCAGCGCCGCGTAGGCGACCGTGGCCCCGGACGAATAACCGATCAGCAGGGGCCGGAAATCCGCCGGCAGCTTCATCGCCGCCTTCACTTCGTTGCCGATCTTCTCGAACGCCGCCGCGGCATCGCTGCACGCGCCGGTGCCCACGTCCAGCGACTTGAGCAGGGCCGGCGTGCTGAATCCGGCGACCCAGTAACCCAGGCTCGCTGCGGTTTGTGCCATGTCCCAAACGCCGAGTTCCCAGCCGCCGTCGCCCGAGGCGAACAGCGCCAGGCCTCTGGGTTTGCCTTGCGGCGCGTACACCGTCACCTTGCCGACGCCTTCGACATCGACGCTGCGCGCGGCCCTTGGATCCTGCAGCGGTGGCTTGCGCCGCGCCGTGTGTCCGCCTTGCTTGAATTCGAGACTGATTGTGTTTGCCGGATGTGCGGTCGCGCGCGTCTCGGGCGCGGCGAACTTCGTTGGTGCCGCCGGCGCATAGCTGGGCACGAACGGATCCGGCGCGGCCACGGCACCGGCGGCGCAGGCGGCGGTCAGAATGGCCGAAAAGAACGGAAACGTTTGCAATTTCACGAGGCGGACACGATGCCGGGCAATCCGGCGCTTTGGCGATGACCGATTATCGCATGCCACGCGTGGCGTTTTTGGCGGCGAATCGGGCGTTTTTCCGGACGTGAGGCTCGTCGCGCGGGTTCAGGCCGCGGCCGCGAACGCATCGCGGCTGAGGTTTTCCGGCGCGCCCTGCGTGCAGACCACGTCGTCTTCGATGCGGATGCCGCCGTAGCGGCGGAAGGCATCGACCTTGGTCCAGTTCACGTCGCGGGCCTGCGGCTTGTTTTTCAAATCGCCCAGCAGCAGGTCGA
Source organism: Lysobacteraceae bacterium (assembly GCA_018969845.1). GTDB lineage: Bacteria > Pseudomonadota > Gammaproteobacteria > Xanthomonadales > Rhodanobacteraceae > Rudaea. Next base: position 7,749 of record JAGWXP010000026.1, read on the forward strand.
TGAAATAGATGCCCGGTTCGATCGTCGTCACCATGCGCGGTTCGAGCGTGCGCGTGAAGCGCAGGTAGGGATGTCCCGGCGGGCGCGGGATCGTGCCGCCGGATTCGTCTTTCTGGAAGCCGGCGACGTCGTGCACCTGCAGGCCGAGCATATGGCCAAGGCCGTGCGGGAAGAACGCGGACGAGACGCCGGATTCCACCGCGCTCTCCGCAGTCATGCGGATGAAATCGTGCTCGCGCAGGATGCCGGCCAATACGTGATGCGCATGGATGTGCAGATCCGCGTAGTTCTGGCCGGGGCGCACCTTGTGCACGAAACCGCGCTGCGCCGTGTCGACGGCATCGATCAGTTCCTGGAATGCGCCGGCATGCGCCGCCGCATGGGTGCGCGTGATGTCGGAGGCATAGCCGTGGAAATTCGCCCCGGCGTCGATCAGGAACGAATCCGCATGCGCGGGCGGGGCGCGGTTCAAGTCGGTGTAATGCAGGATCGCGCCGTGCTGGTTGAGCGCAATGATGTTGCCGTAGGGCAGTTCGTTTTCGGTTTCGTGCACGGCGTTGAGGTAGGCCGTGTTGATGTCGTATTCGGATTTGCCGGCGCGGAACGCGGCTTCGGCGGCGCGGTGTGCGCGCACGCCGAGCTTGCTGGCCACGCGCAACATGGCCAGCTCGTAGTCGGTCTTGCAGCTGCGGTGCCAGTGAAGGTAATTCAGGACGCTCTCGGGATTGTTCGGCCTGGCGTCGCCGAGCGCGGCGTTGTCCTCGCCGATGATCGCGCAGCGCGCGAGCGCCTTGGGGAAATGCGCGCCGGCTTCATGCGCCTGACGAATGATCGCGATCTCGAAATGCTCGACCCAATATCCGGCCGGCGCTTCCGGCACTACGTGCCAATAGTCGCGCGGCAGCAGGTAGATCAGTTTCGGTTTGCTGCCGGGCGAGTGGACGATCCACGAACCCGGTGCCTTTGTCACTGGCAGCCAGTGCTTGAAATGCGGATTGGTCACGAACGGCGCCGGACGGTCGTCGAGAAACTCGATGCGCGGCACGCCCGCCGCAATGACGAGGTGGTCAAAGCCGCTGCGCGCCAGCGCAGCATCGGCGCGCGCCTGCACGGTGCGCAGGTGGTCTGGGAAGAGTTTGGCGAGCAGGTCGGACATGGTGGCGCTCGGTGATGGGCAGGCGCCTATTGTGCCGCAAGGAATGGGTATAGCGACCAGAAAGGCCGAATCGAATCGTCGCGAGCGATGACAGGTTGAGCGCCGCCAGCGCGCAGGAACCGGAGTTTACTCAGATGTAAATGAGGATTCCGAGCACTGCCGGCGCGCAAGATGTCAAGCGCAGCAGATTCGAGCGGCCTTTCAATCGAATTGCCCGCCGGGCGAGTTGACCCAGTCGTAGAGGATGTTGTAGTCCTCCGGCCCGATGTCGATGATGCGAAAACCCGTCCAGTACTGTCCGGGCACGTTGGCCGCTTCGCACCATTGTTCGTGCAGGCCGATTTCGAGCGTATGGTTTCTCGCCGTGGCTCCGTTCGGCAGTTCGAAATTGACCTGGAACAAGGCGTTTTCCGGGAGTTGACGGCTGCTGATGAGCAGCATCCCGTCGATCGAGAGATTGCCGATATAGCCCATCTGATGGCCGCCGATCGCGTCGTTGACGGCGATGGCGTGATGGGCGCGTTTGCGTTGGCTGCGGCGATTTTCGGTCATGGCAAATCCTCGTTGTGCCGATCTCATGCCGGCACCGGGACCGGATCGGGTCCGCGCCCGACCAATTGCTTGAGCGAGGACATGATCGCTTTCCAGGCCCGATCGACCAGGGTTTCGGTTTCCGGCTCGACGATCCAGGCCTGGCCGCCGGTGAGGTCGCGCGCGAGTTGTTCGAGATTCTTCTCGTCCACGCGCACGCCGCGCTGGTTGACGAACAGGCAGTGGCCGGTGAGGGTGGAGAACCATGCCAGCTTGCGCCGCACCTTGTCGCCCTGCTGGTTGGTGCGGAACTCGAACCAGGTACCGAACGGCAGCGTCTTGAGGCGTTCGAGCGCATGCGCTTCGGCGCTGTCCGGCGGAAACGCCTTCTTGCGCCGCGGCGCCGCTGCTGGGGGTGCGGCGCCGTCCTCGCCCAGACGCGCCTTGCTCTTGAGTTTGATCGCGATTTCGGTGCTGGTGACGGCTTCTTCGCCGGCCTGCGCTTCGCCGGGCGTGAACAGCCGCTTGACCACCGCCTGCACGTCGTCCTTGTGGTAGCCGACCTGATCCAGCGCCGTCTCGATCTCGCCGCGCAATTCCGGCGGCGGCTTGGCTTCGCCGCCGCGGGCGCTGGTGGCGGCGATCAGCTGGTCGGCCACGCGCAGACGCTTGGCGTAGGTTTCGCTGTTTTCGCCTTGGCGCAACAGGGTAAGGGCGAGCACGTCGGTCCATGCCTGTTCGAGCAAGGTGCGCACCAGCTTGTTGGGTTTGGCCGCGGCGATGCGTTCGGTGATGGCGGCTTGCGCCTGTTCGCGCGCGACCGCGAGTTTTTCGCGGCCCTTGGCAGCATCCACATGACGGCGTTCGGTGACTTCCGCCTTGCGCGCCAGCGTGTGCATGTGCTGCGACAGGTCGGTAAGCATGTTCTCGATCAGGCCGAGATTGCCGTCGAACTGCTGGCTGACCTTGTCCACCACCACCTGCATCTTGTCGACCAAGGCGCGGTCGGCCGGACCTTCGCTGTCGTCCAGCCAGTGCGTGCCGGTTTCGGCGATCGCATTGAGCAGTTGCCGTGCCGGATGCGAGCGGCGGGTGAAGAAGTTCTTGTCGCGCAAGGCCACGCGCAGCAGCGGCACCTGCAGTTTGGTCATCAGCGCCTGCGTGCTGCCGTCCGGACGCACGTTCTTGGTCAGATAGTCGAACAACATGCCGACCAGATCGATGGTGTCCGAATCCTCGGCCGCCAGATAAGGCGCCTGACCTTCCGGCGCGTGCTGGCGCAGATGCGAAAGCAAATCCTGCTTCAGGTGCCCGACCGACCGCTGCACCAGCTTGCCGCCGAGCATCATCGGCGAAATCGGCTTGGCCTGCAGGGTGCCGAGCACCGATTGCAGATCGTCGCTGCTTGGCACGTAGCCGTTGGCGGGTGCGCTATCGGCAACGCCGAGCGCACTGCGTCGACCAGCCAGCAGTTCGCGCAGCGTGGTGAACAACTCGGCGTCGCGGTCGTCGGGCGCGACGGCGCGCATGCTCATGCCGGGCGGCGGGTAGGCGCCCGGTGGGGTGAAGATCCCCGGTGGTGGCATATGGCCTGCCGCCGTGGGAGCGGCTCCGGGCCGCCGCGGTGTGGAATTCGGCGGGGCGGCAGGGGCTTCGGCTTGCGCGGGTTCTTCGGACGCATCTCCAGCACGATTGGCGCCGGCATTCTTGGTGCGCGTCGCCGCGGCCGAGGCCTGCAAGTGCGGCAGGATGCGCCGCTCGACGAAATACAGATTGAGCGCGTCGTACAACTCGCCGATGACGGTGTTGCAGGATCGGTCGAAGGAGTGAAACAGCAGCACACGGTGATCGGCGCTGATGTCCAGGCAGGCGCAGGCGTGCTGCAGCGCCTCGGCCAGCCCGACCGGGCCGATCGCCAGGGTCTCCGCATCGAAGGCCGGTGCGCCGGCGAGCACGCCGAAGCGATGGCCGAGCAGGAACAGCGCCGGTGCTTGGCGGACTTCGGTCTTGGCTGCGAATTCCTGCAAGGCCAGCGATTCCTCCAGTTCGCGCGCTTCCACGAGCGCCAGCTCCTTGCGTGCGGGCATGCCGGCACGGACTGGCGCGGTGTTCGCTCCCGGTGCGGTGCCGTTGCGGTCGAAGCGGGCGAGTTTGTCCTCGACCGCCAGCATCAGGCGCGGCGCGACATCGGCGCGGCCGCGCTTGACCTCGCGCAGGGTCTCGAAGCAGCGGTATTGCGCATCGTTGCTGCGGCTTTGCTCGGCGAGCTTGAAAAGCTGGGATTCGGTGTCGTCCAGCGCCGCGACGATGGCACGTTCCAGACTGGTGGAGCACAGGTTGAGCACACCCTCGATCAGTTGGCGTACGCGCGGAGGCCAGTCGCTGCGGTTGGCGAGCGCCTGCATTGCCGGCGTCTCGTCGCCGGTTCTGGATCCCGCCCCGCGGGTGGCCTGAATCATGTCTTGTCCCCGTCCGCTCCGCCGCATCCGTGTCGTCCGTCAACTCACGTCATTCGAAGTGGCCATAGCCTCGCATGCTCCGGCTATCCAAGCACTTATGCGAATTTTATGCCGACACGGTAACAGCGGCCACGTGAATTTGTCCAGACATACGGGGGTTTTCGGGTCATGGCTGCCAGGTCACGGTGAGATAGCCCGCGCGCCCCGGCGTGTTGTAACCGTGCGCCAGGACGTAGTCCCGGTCGAACAGGTTTTCCAGCCGTGCGCCGACGCGCCAGGCCGCATTCAGCCGGTAGTCCGCGCGCAAATTGAGCAGGGCATAACCGGGCAGGCTCGCGCCGCCGACATCCTGGCGTGGGCCGTCGGCGAGGAACTCCACTCCGGCGGATAGGCGCGCACCGAAAGCGCGTTCGAGCAGGCTGGACAGCTTGTGTTTTGGTCGCCGCAGCAGTTGCGCTCCGCTATCCGCATTGCGCGGATTCTGCACGGTGACACTGTCGGTCAGTGCCCATGCCCCGCTGCGCCAGGCATGCGTCAATTCCATGCCGTCGATGGCGGCGCGGTCGACATTGATCGCCTGATACGTGCTGCCGCCGGAAAAATCGATCAGATCGTGGACGCGCGTGGAAAACGCATGCAAGGCTAGCCGGTTCGCCACATCCGGCGTCCATTCCGCACCGATCTCCAGCGTGCGCGAGCGCTCGGGTTTGAGAGCCGGATTGCCGGCGTAGTCGCCGCCGTAACCCGGCGAATACAGCTCGTTGAGGTCCGGTGCGCGGAAGGCGGTACCGAAACTGGCGGTCAGGCGCAGCGCATCGGCGATCCTCCAACCCGCGGCGGCCGATCCGGAGAATGCGCCGCCGAACTGGCTGTTGTGATCGTAGCGTGCGGCCAATTCGCTGTCGAAGGCGCCGTCGGAAACACGCCAACCGGCGAAGGCGCCGGCGATGTCGCGCGCTTTCTCGTACGGCGCGCCGAAGCCGGAGGTGTCGATGCTGATGCCGCGTTCATGCACGGCATCGGCGCCGGCGATGAGGTGCTGTGTCGCGGACAGCGTCACATCGTTCGTCCACGAGGCCTGCCCGCGCGTGGAACGGTAGGCATCGGCGAAGGCGGGCGTGTCGATGTCCTCGCGCGAGGTACCCAACGCGAAGCGCTGATGCCAAGCGGCGTTCACGTCGCCTTCCAGCGCGGCGCCGATGGCCTGATCGAGCGTGTGCGAAATGCCGTCGCTGGCACCGTTGTCGAAGTTCTGCGTGCCCTCGCTGCGGAACAGGCTGGCGGACAGCGTTTGCGCGCCGAGCCTGTAGTCGCCGCTGAGCGTGCCGCCGTGATACTGCGCGCCGTTGTCGTCGGGGTTGTAGATGCAGTACGCATCGTTCGGGCCGTTGCAGATGCCGGGATTGGTCGCGGAAAAACCGCCGACGTGGCGCGCGCCGACCTGCACGCTGAAGCCGCCGTTTTCATCGCGCGCACCGAATCCGGCACTGCCGTCGGCGCTGCGGTAACTGCCATAACTTGCCGCGATGTGCGGGCCGGTCAACCGGCGCGTGAAAATCTGGATCACGCCGCCGATGGCGTCGGAACCCCAATAGCTCGCGCGCGGACCGCGCACGATCTCGATGCGCTGCACGGCGTCCAGCGGAAGGTTTTCCCAGGCGAAGGCGCCGGTGTTGGATGAGGCCACGCGCACGCCGTCGATCAGCACCAGCACGTGGTTGGAGTTGGTGCCGCGCAGGAACACGTTGGTCTGCTCGCCGGCGCCGCCGGTGCGCACGACGTCGACACCGGCCTGCAGGCGCAGCACCTCGAGCAGGTCCGGCGCGTTGCTGGCGTCGATGTCGGCGCGCGTGATGACGGTCACGTCGGCCAGACTCGCATCGACGGTTTCGGCCACGCGCGAGGCGGTGACTTCGATGGTCGGCTGGGTAACGGCATCTTGCGCTTGTGCGCCGCCCGCCAATGCCAGAAGAATGGAAAAAGCAAGAATCGATTGCTGCGACATTTTATACTCCGAACGCTCACCCGCGGTTGCTGGCAAGACGTGCGGAGGTTGGAAGGTGCCGGGCGGTGTGAGGACGCGCGGCAGCCGTCCGTTGCCCGCCGCAACGCCCTGGACTTTGCCTCAGGCCGGTCTCCGGGCTTGCAAGCGCACCGTTCGATGCGGCTTCGATCGCCTTCCCATGCACAGCACAGTGGCGCGAGATCGAAGCGAACTTGCTTACCGTTGCGGGGGCAGCGTCGGAATTTGACCGACTTCCCGTTTCATCCTGCCTCACTCGAGGCAAGACACCTGCGGCGGGTGCAGTGTAGCAAAGATCAGTCGCGGTCTGTGTACGTGGAGCTTTCCAGCAGTTCGCCGTCGTCACTCACGCGCAGCGCGATCTCGATGGGCTTGCAGCACACTGCGCAATCCTCGATATAGCGCTGCGAGCCGGCTGACAGATCGACTTGGGTTGTGTAGCTTTCGCCGCAATACGGGCAGGTGATGCTAATGAGATCAAGCATGCCGCTGTCCGCCTTGCGAGTGCGATAGGCGTTCGCGTTCGGGCAGGAACGCCGCAATCACGTCGTTGAGAAAGCGCCGGCCGAATTCGCTGGCGCGGATGCGATCGCCGTCGCGTTCGAGCCATCCGCGTACGAGCGCATCCTGCAATTTGGCATCAATCGCTGCCGTGGCAAGCCCCGTACGCGCGCTGAAATCGGCGAATGAAAATCCGGCGTTCAGACGCAGCGCGTTGAGCATGAATTCAAATGGCAGTTGTTCTTGCGCGACGGCATCGTCGCCGCCGCTGCGGCGCGGCGTGGCGGCGTGTTCGAGATAGCCGCGCGGCGCGCGCACTTTCCAGCGCCGCCGTATCGTGCCGTCAGAATACGTGGCTTTGCCGTGCGCGCCCGCGCCGATCCCAAGGTAATCCCCAAAATTCCAGTAGTTGAGGTTGTGCGCGCATTCGCGGCCGGGTCGCGCGTAGGCGGACACTTCGTATTGCGCAAGTCCAGCGGCCGCGAGTCGCGCCTGACAGGCTTCCTGCATGTCCCACGCGGCATCGTCGTCCGGCAACGGCGGCGGATTCGCGGCGAAGGCCGTGTTCGGTTCCAGCGTCAGTTGATAATGCGACAAATGCGCCGTTTGCAGCATTATCGCTTTTTCCACATCCGTCAATGCGCCGGCGAGCGTCTGCTGCGGCAGCGCATACATCAGATCCAGATTCAGGTTTTCGATGCCGGCATCCTGCGCCGATTTCACTGCGCGCTCGGCCTGTTGCGCATCGTGGATACGACCGATGCGCTGGAGTGCTTCGTCGTCGAAACTCTGCACGCCAAAACTGATGCGGTTGACGCCCGCATTCCGATACCCCGCAAACGGTCCATGTTCGACCGTGCCGGGATTGGTCTCCAGCGTGATCTCGATATTCGGTGCGAACGCCAGGCGCGACGCCACGCCATCCAGAATGCGCGCGATGGTATCCGGCACGAACAGGCTGGGCGTGCCGCCGCCGAAAAAGATGCTGACCAGCGGACGCCCCTGCGCCAGCGGCAAGTCCTGATCCAGATCCGCGAGCAGCGCGGCGACATATTCGGTCCGTGGCAGCGAGGCCGGCGCGTTGTGCGAATTGAAATCGCAGTACGGACACTTCTTCACGCACCAGGGGATGTGGATGTAGAGGGAAAGCGGTGGCGCGGCGAATGACATGCTGCAATTGTAGTCGCACGGATCGCGCGCTGGACCGCGGTGCCGGGAGCGCCATCCGTTCCGGTTACCGTCATGCGTGGGAAACCCAGGGTCCGGCTTCCTCGCATGCGCCGACGATATCCACGACAACACGATGCTGGAATGCCTGACCGCGTTCGCGGCGCCGGATGAATCCGCGGACGGTGATTGAGCGTCAATGCCCGCGCGCGCACATCTCGCGCAGCCGCGCCAACGCCAGCCCACGATGGCTGATGCGATTCTTCGTGACTGCGTCGAGTTCCGCCGCGCTCAAACCGCCGCCGTCGTCTGGCCGAAACACCGGGTCGTAGCCGAATCCCTTGTCGCCGCGCGGCGAATGCAGAATGGTTCCGTGCCAGCGCCCCTCCGCGATCAGCGGCGCGGGATCGTCCGCGTGGCGCAGCAGGACGATCGTGCAATGAAAATGCGCGGTGCGTTGTGCGTCGGGCACCGCGCGCAGCGCGTCCATCAGCCTGGCGATGTTCGCCGCCGCATTGCCGTGTGCGCCGGCATAGCGCGCCGAAAGCAGGCCCGGCGCGCCGCCGAGCGCATCCACGCAGATTCCCGAATCGTCGCCGAGCGCCGGGAGCCCCGCGGCGTGCGCCGCGTGACGCGCTTTCAGGATCGCGTTTTCGACGAAACTCCGCCCGGTTTCCTCGGTATCGGCAATGCCGAGTTCGGATTGCGCGACGAGTGCGATGCCGCTGCCGGTGAGGATTTTGCGGATCTCGGCGAGCTTGCCGGCGTTGCCGCTGGCGAGCACGAGCTTCATGCGCGTGGCTCGATCAAGTCCCAGCGGTTGCCGTACAAATCCTTGAACACGACTACGGTGCCGTAAGCCTCGTGTCGCGGCGCTTCCTCGAAGCGCGCCCCGGCGGCGGTCAGGCGCGCGTGGTCGCGGGCGAAATCGTCGGTGTGCAGGAAGAATCCGACCCGGCCGCCGTGCTGATTTCCGATCGCGGCGGTTTGCGCCGGCGTGGTGGCGCGCGCCAACAACACGCTGAAGTGGGCATTGCCGGCCGGCGCCATGCGCACCCAACGCTTGCTGTCGCCGCGATTGTCATCTTCGAGCAGGGAAAACCCGAGTGCATCGTGGTACCAGGCGATCGCTTCGTCGTAGTCGCGCACGAGCACGGCGATCATGGCGATACGCGGATTCATGCCGCCAAAGCTTCGCGCTGCATGCGCAAAAGTTCACTTATCCCTTTTTGCGCAAGCCCGAGCAGGGCGTCGAGTTCCTCGCGGCGGAAGGCGTGGCCTTCGGCCGTGCCTTGCAGCTCGATGAAGCCGCCGCCATCGTTCATCACCACGTTCATGTCGGTGTCGCAGGCCGAATCCTCGGCATAGTCGAGATCGAGCACGGGCACGCCTTGAAAGATTCCCACCGATACCGCGGCGACCGCGCCGTGCAGCGGATCGCGCTTGATCTTGTCGCGCACCTTCAGCCAATTGATCGCATCGACCAGAGCCACGTAAGCGCCGGTGATCGCCGCCGTGCGCGTGCCGCCGTCGGCTTGCAGTACGTCGCAATCGAGGGTGATCGTGCGCTCGCCGAGTGCGTTGCGATCCACGCAGGCGCGCAACGCGCGGCCGATCAGGCGTTGGATCTCCAGCGTGCGTCCGCCTTGCTTCCCGCGCGCGGCCTCGCGCACGGTGCGCTCGCCGGTCGCGCGCGGCAGCATGCCGTATTCGGCGGTAACCCAGCCTTCGCCCTTGCCGCGCAGGAACGGCGGCGCCTTGTCCTCGATGCTGGCCGTGCACAGCACGCGCGTGTCGCCGCAGGCGATCAGCACCGAACCTTCGGCGTGGCGCGTGTAGCGGCGTTCGATGCGAACGTTCCGCAACTGATCCGGCGCGCGGCCGGAGTGACGCGGGACGGTAGCGATCGAGATGGCGGCCATGAAAAATCCCAAAAAGGCGGACGGGAAGTTTACCATTGCCTGCCAACGCCAACGGGGAGCGATCGATGATCCGCAGCATGACCGCGTTCGCCAGCGCGGAAACCGAAACACGGTGGGGCGCACTCGCCTTCGAGTTGCGCTCGGTCAACCACCGTTACCTCGAACTCAATCCGCGCCTTCCCGATGAATTGCGCGCGATCGAACCCGCACTGCGCGAGCGCGTCGCTGCCAGGCTCACGCGCGGCAAGGTTGATGTCACGCTGCGCTTCCGGCCGAACGATGCCGATGCAGCCAAGCTGCGCGTCAACGACGCCATGATCGAGCGCCTGGCACTTCTGGCCAAATCCTTCGACGCGCATTTCCCGGATCTGCAAACCGATTTCACCGGCCTGCTGCAATGGCCCGGCGTGCTGGTGCAAAACGACATCGATCAGGAAGGGCTGCGCAACGCCGCGCTGGAACTGCTCGATTGCGCGCTGGCGGACATGCTCGCCACGCGCCAGCGCGAAGGCGAGCGCTTGGGCGTATTCCTGCGCGAACGCCTCGATGGCATCGCGAAAATCGTCGCCGACGTGCGCGGCTGGCTGCCGCACATTCGCGAAGGTCTGCGTGCGAAATTGCAATCGCGCCTGGCGGAACTAAAACCGGCGACAGGACTCGCACAGCTCGAACCCGGTCGCATCGAGCAGGAGCTGGTGCTGCAGCTCTCGCGCATCGACGTGGACGAGGAACTCGACCGTCTGTCCGCGCACATCGCCGAGGCGCGGCGTGTCCTTGCGCTGCCCGACGCGGTGGGTCGGCGCATGGATTTCTTGATGCAGGAATTCAACCGTGAGGCGAACACGCTCGGTTCCAAATCCGTCGATGCGCGCACCACCCAGGCCAGCGTCGAACTCAAGGTGTTGATCGAACAGATGCGCGAGCAGGTGCAGAACATCGAATAGCGCGCTACCATACACATCGGAGGTGTATATGCGCACGAATATCGAAATCGACGACAAGGTCATGAAGCGCGCAATGAAGGCGACCGGAGCGAAAACCAAGCGCGAAACGGTAGATATCGCCTTGCGCCGGATCGCGCACGACCGCCCACGCTTGAACATCCTCGATCTGGTCGGCAAGGAGCTGATCGATCCCGGCTACGACATACGCGTTGCGCGTGGCGAATCGCGCCGTGGTTCTCGTTGACAGTTCGGTCTGGATCGACCTGCTGCGCGGCAAACACGGCGCGCAGATCGCCGCGCTGCACGACTTGGTTGCTGCGAACGCCGCCGCATTGTCGCCGCTGATCTATCAGGAAATCCTGCAAGGCGCCGGTTCGCACACGCACCTGGATGCATTGCGCAAGTATTTTTCGACCTTGCCGATGCTCGTCGGCACCCATCCGATACATACGCACGAGGCTGCTGCGGAGTTGTACGCGCGTTGTCGCTGGGCGGGGATTACGCCGCGCAACGGGTTCGATTGTCTGGTTGCCGTCACTGCCATCGAACACAGAGCCGAACTGCTTGCGCACGACCGCGATTTCGACGCCATCGCGCGCGTCGAGCCGCGTCTCCGGCTTTACCAAACGACTGGCGCATGACCGGCACCCTCTTCATCGTTGCGGCGCCTTCCGGGGCGGGCAAGACCAGTCTCACGCGAGCGCTGCTCGCGGGCGATCCGAACCTGCTGCTATCGGTGTCGTACACCTCGCGAGCGCCGCGGCCGAACGAGATCGACGGCGTGCACTACCACTTCGTCTCGCGCGATGAATTCGAGGCGATGATCGCGCGCGGCGAATTCTTCGAGCACGCCGTAGTGCATGGCGACTTGAAAGGCACGTCGCGCACGGTGGTGGAGCAGGCCCTGACATCCGGCCGCGATGTGCTGCTGGAAATCGACTGGCAGGGCGCGCGTACGGTGCGCGCGCAGATGCCCGATGCGGTCGGCATTTTCATCCTGCCGCCATCGCGCGAGGAGCTCGAACGCCGCCTGCGCACGCGCGCGTCCGACAGTGAGGCGACGATCCGGCGCCGCCTTGCCGACGCCCATGCGGATCTGGCGCACGCCACCGAGTTCGACTACACGATCGTCAACGACAACTTCGATGCGGCCCTGGAGCAACTGCGCGAAATCGTCACGGGCTGCCGGGAAGGCTGCGCGTTGCCGGCGCAGGATCACTCGGCGCTGCTGGCGCGGTTGCTGAACTCGACCTGATTCGCCGGCGCGTTCGCCTTTCGCATTGCGCCGCGCTCCGGTAAGGTAGCTGCTTCCGCTCCGTCCGATCCGCAATGAACGCCACCGCTGCGCCGCCGCCAGACGACGTCCTTATCCGCATCCGCGGACTATGCACCGTGCTCAACGGCAAGACGATTTTCGACGGCGTGGACCTGGACATCCCGCGCGGCCGCGTCACCGCGGTCATGGGTCCGAGCGGCACCGGCAAGACCACGCTGATGCGTCACATCACCGGCCAGCTCGCGCCGGATGCCGGCGAGATTTTCGTGGCCGGCCGGAACGTATGGAAACTCGACCGCGAGGCCTTGTTCGACCTGCGCGAGAAGATCGGTTACCTGTTCCAGAACTCGGCTCTGCTCACGGATTTTTCCGTGTTCGAGAACGTGGCGTTTCCGTTGCGCCAGCACCTGAAACTGCCCGAGGAACTGGTGCGCAATGTCGTGCTGACGAAATTGCAGGCAGTGGGCTTGCGTGGCGCGGCGGAGCTGATGCCGAACGAGTTGTCTGGCGGCATGATGCGGCGCGTCGCGTTGGCGCGCGCCATCGTGCGCGATCCGATGCTGATCATCTACGACGAACCGTTCGTCGGGCTGGATCCGATCGCGCTCAACCAGATCGTCAAGCTCATTCGCACGCTCAACGGAACTGTCGGCGTGACCAGCATTCTGGTCGCGCACGAGTTTTCCGCGGTACGCCGCGTTGCCGACCACATCCATCTTCTGGCCGGCGGCAAGATCGCCGCCTACGGCACGCCCGATGAACTCGCGCGCGGCGACACGCCGTGGACGCGTCAGTTCTTCAGCGGCGAGGCCGACGGCCCGGTGCCGTTTCACTATCCCGCGCCCGATTATGCGCAGCAGTTGGGACTTTCGGCATGAGCGCCGTGCGCCGCCCTTCGCTGATCGTCGCGGGCCTGGCCCA
>JAGWXP010000027.1 GCA_018969845.1 Lysobacteraceae bacterium
CCCCACAAGGTGACGACCGGACCGGACAAGGCATAGATCACGGCAATGCCGAACAGCACGCGCGGTGGATTCATGGCCAACGCGACAAGGATCAGCACGATCAGGATGAGCCAGAAGAACGGCACCTTGTCCGAGCGCGGCCAGGATTTGAAACTGTAGTAACGGAAACGACTGACCATCAGCAGGCCGGCGGCGACGGCCACGACCGGCGTGATGAATTGCACCTGCGCACCGGTCAATCCCAGATCCAGCACCGTCCACACGTAGGACATGACCAGGCCTGCGCCGGCCGGGATCGCCAGACCCTGGAAAAAACGCTTGTCGGCGACGCCGACCTGGGTGTTGAAGCGCGCCAGGCGCAACGCACCGCAGGCGGCAAAGATGAACGCCGCCGCCCAGCCGAGCTTGCCCCAGGCCGGGCCGAGTCCGCGCAAGGATTGCAACGACCACACATACAGCACGATCGCCGGCGCGACGCCGAAACTGACCAGATCCGACAACGAGTCATATTGCACGCCGAATGCGCTTTGCGTATTGGTCAGGCGTGCGACGCGGCCATCGAGACCGTCGAACAGGCCGGCGACGAAGATCGCGATGACCGCATCCGCATACTGCCCGCCGATGGCGGCAATGATCGCGTAAAAACCGGCGAACATCGCCACCGTGGTGAGCAGGTTGGGCAGCAAGTAGATGCCACGATGCGGTTTTGGCTGGGTGGAAGGCGCGTCCATCCTGTCCCCGAAGTTCAAGCGTATTGCCCGCAGTTTACCGCAAGGCGCGGCGGTAACACGCTTTTCCGGCGCCTGCCCTTGTGGCATAGTGCTTTCCGCAACAGGGGCAACATTGGGAACCGCCGGCCAGGCCGGTACGGGAGAACGTCGATGAACCGCAAACTGGTGTTGCTGGCCCTGTCCTGTTTCATGGTTGGCGCGTACGCGGCCGATCAGCAGGTGTACAAGTGGACGGATGCCGCCGGTGTGGTGCATTTTTCGGACTCCCCGCCGCCCAAGGATGCGAAAGACGTGCAACTGATGCGGGTCAGCGGCGGCGACCGCCCACGCAGCGTCGACAATTCGCCCACCAGCGAACCGGGCAGCAATCCGGCCGCTGATGCGAACAGTGGTGCCGGCAACGCCGCGCCGGTCGATTCGAAGGACGCCAACGCCAAGGCTTGCGCCACGTCGCGCAACAATCTGGATCTTCTGCAAAGCAAGATGCCGGTCAGCGTGACCGGTGCCGACGGCAAGCCCGTGCCGCTGGACGACAAGGCGCGCGAGGCGCAGATCGCGGCCGCCAATGCGAATATCGCGCTGTACTGCAAGTAATCACGGGCGGGCAAGCGGGCGCACGTTGCTCGGACTGGTGCTGTTGCTCGTCCTGGCGGCACTCGCCGCCTGGTGGTACTTCGCACCGCACACCCTGCCCGGCTTCGTGCAGCGCCGGTTGCCGGAATCGCCGAAAGCCAATCCGCCGCTGTACGAGTGGCGCGATGCGCAGGGCCATCTTCATGTGACCGACACGCCGCCCACGGATCGGCCATACAAGATCCTGCATTTCGACCCGAAGGCGAATGTGCTGCCAGCAGGCGTTGCGCCGGGCAAGTAGGAACCCGCGAACAAGCTGCTGCGCTCGCGACGCTTATTCATCGGGTTCAATTCCCCGATTGGCTGTCGCAGCCGCTACAATCCGCGCCCTGATTTGTTTTCATCGAGTCGCGCATGCGCTTGTCCAAATTCCATCTCGCCACCGTCAAGGAAGTTCCCGCCGACGCGGAAATCGCCAGCCACCGGCTGATGCTGCGCGCGGGCATGCTGCGCAAGCACGCCGCCGGCCTCTACACCTGGTCGCCGCTGGGCTTCAAGGTACTCAAGAAAGTTGAGGCCGTCGTGCGCGAGGAAATGGATCGCGCCGGGGCGCTGGAGCTCGCCATGCCGACGATCCAGCCGCGCGAGTTGTGGGACGAGACCGGGCGCTGGCAGAAATTCGGCGGCCAGTTGCTCAAGATCAAGGATCGCAAGGAGGCCGAATACTGCTACGGCCCGACTGCCGAGGAAGTGATCACCGATTTCGCCCGCAGCGAGCTGAAGAGCTACAAGCAACTGCCGGTGAATTTCTACCAGATCACGCCGAAATTCCGCGACGAGATCCGGCCGCGTTTCGGCGTCATGCGCGCGCGCGAGTTCCTGATGAAGGACGCCTACTCGTTCCACGTGGACGAAGCGAGCCTCGGCCGCGAGTACGACAACATGTATGCGACGTACGCGCGCATCTTCACCCGTCTGGGCCTGGCCTTTCGCGCGGTCGCCGCCGACACCGGCGCGATCGGCGGCAGCCGCAGCCACGAATTCCAGGTGCTCGCCGATTCGGGCGAGGATGCGATCGCGTTCAGCGATGCGTCGGACTACGCGGCGAACGTCGAGCTGGCCTCGGCACTCGCTCCGGGCCCGCGCGCCGCGGCGCGCGAGGCGATGCGCGAGGTGCCTACCCCCGGCAAGGCGACCTGCGCCGACGTCGCCGCCCTGCTCGGCATCGACATCCGGCGCACGGTGAAATCGGTTTGCGTCGTCGGTGAAAATGGCTTCGTTCTCGCGCTGGTGCGCGGCGATCACGACGTCAACGAGGTCAAGCTGCAGAAGATTCCGGGCCTTGCCGAGTACCGCCTCGCCAACGAGCAGGAAATCATCGCTGCGCTCGGTGCCAAGCCCGGTTATCTCGGGCCGGTGGGAGCGGACCGCAAGAAGGTGCGCGTCATTGCCGACCGCGAAGTCGCGGCAATGGCCGACTTCGTCGTCGGCGCGAACAAGGCCGATTTCCACATCGCCGGCGTCAACTGGGGCCGCGATCTGCCCGAACCCGACGCGGTCGCTGATATCCGCAAGGCCATCGAAGGCGATCTCTCGCCGGATGGCAAAGGCAGGCTGAAAATCGCTCGCGGCATCGAGGTCGGCCATGTATTCGCGCTCGGCACAAAATACTCCGAGGCGATGGGCGCTACCGTGCTCGACACCGACGGCAAGAACCGCCCGATGCAGATGGGCTGCTACGGCATCGGCGTGTCGCGGATCGTCGCCGCGGCGATCGAGCAGAATCACGACGACGCCGGCATCGTCTGGCCGGAACCGATGGCGCCGTGGCGCATGGCGGTGTGCGTGATCAACCCGAAGAACGACGCGAAGATCAACGAAGCGGCGAGCGCGCTGTATGGCGAACTCAACGCCGCTGGCATCGAAACCTGCCTCGACGACCGCGGCCTGCGCCCGGGCGCTATGTTCGCCGACATCGAGCTGATCGGCATTCCGCACCGCGTGGTGGTGTCCGAGCGCGGCCTCGCCGCCAGCACGTTCGAGTACCGTGGCCGCCGTGATGCCGAGAGCCGCAATCTCACCAGAGAGGAGCTGTTCGCGCGCCTCGGCTGAGGTTTGGTGCTGGATTAGCCCCCGGCAATTCTGCTATGTTACGCAGCGGATATCGTCGAAAGGGGCTTGGTCATGCGCCGCATCTTCCGTTTTGCCTCAGCCGTTTTTGCTCTCTGCCTGAGTCTCGCATGCGCGTCGGGCGCATTCGCCTTCCCGGTGACCTGGACCCTGAGCGGCGCCACCTTCAGCGATAGCGGCACCGCGACGGGCTCGTTCGTCTACGATGCCGATACCAACACCTTGTCGAATTGGTCGGTGTCGGTCGCGGGCGGCAACACCACGACATTTCCGCCAATAACATACGACACGACGAGCGCAAGCGGCTACTACAGCCCGTCCAATGCGACGACACTGGGTGTGCTACTGTCCATTGGTTCACGCCAGGTTCGCATCCCCGGGACATCGGCACTGAGTGACGCCGGCGGCACGCTGGCGATCAATTTGGCTTCTCCTGCTCAAGGTGAGTGCTATAACTGCGCACCATATCGCGTATTTGCAGCAGGCAGCCTGGTCGGTACGGCTGCGCCTGCCATCACCAGTGCGAACAGCACTACTTTCACAGTGGGAACCGCGGGGACGTTTACCGTAACCTCGACCGGAGCACCGGTTGCAGCACTGTCCGAAACCGGGACATTACCTTCTGGCGTCACCTTCGTCGACAACGGCAACGGTACGGCCACACTCTCCGGCACGCCCGCCGCGGGAACCGGCGGTACTTATGCACTGACCATCACGGCGAACAATGGTGTTGCCCCCAATGCCACGCAGGCTTTCACGCTGACGGTCAATCAGGCTCCCGCCATCACCAGCGCAAACAGCACTACGTTTACGGTGGGTTCCGCTGGATCGTTCACGGTAACCTCGACCGGAACACCGGTTGCGGCACTGTCCGAAACCGGGACATTGCCTTCCGGCGTCACTTTCGTCGACAACGGCAACGGTACGGCCACGCTCTCCGGCACGCCCGCCGCGGGAACCGGCGGAACCTATGCCTTCACGATCACGGCGAGCAACGGCGTTGCGCCGAATGCAACGCAGAATTTCACGCTGACGGTCAATCAAGCGCCCGCCATCACGAGCGCGGCCAGCGTCTCGTTCCTGGTGGGGTCTGCCGGCTCGTTCACGGTAACCTCGACCGGAACGCCGACCGCGGCTCTGTCCGAAACCGGGACACTGCCCTCCGGCGTCACCTTCGTCGACAACGGCAACGGTACGGCCACGCTTTCGGGTACACCCGGAGCCGGGACGGCGGGAACCTATATTCTCACCATCACGGCGAGCAACGGCGTGGCGCCGAATTCGACGCAGACATTCACGCTCACCGTGCAAGCCCTCGCCGTTGTCGTGCCAACGCCAATGCTGGGCCTGACCGGCCTGCTCTGGCTGGGTCTGCTGTTGGCCCTGGCCGGCATGTCCGCCGGCATCTGCGCAATACCGCGCCGGAAATAATCCGGCGCGGCGGGACCGGCTACTTCTTCACCAGGCCCTTGATCCGATCCAGCCAGGACGCGCCGGCCGCAGGCTTGCTTTCCGGTGCGGCCGGCTTGGCGAAACGCCCGGCCAGGCTCTGTTCGCGCTTGATCCGCGCGAGGTCGGCTTTCTGCTGTTCGCCGATCTTCGATTCCCAGCGGCGCTTGATTTGATCCTGCTGCACCTTGGTGCGCAGTTGTGCGCGGAACGAGTCGGACAGCGCTTCCTGGAACAGGTTGCTTTCCTCGCGCATCAGGTACCGGCCGATCGCATCGAACGTCGCCTCGTTGAGCTGCGCCGGCGCTACGTTCTTGGTCGCGGTGCCGAGCGCATCGAAATTGACGAAATTCATGCGCACCGCCGCGCCGTCGGCATCGGCGAAGAATGATGCCGTCATCGGAATGCGGCCCTTGGCATTGAATTTCGCCGAGATCACCTCGCCGTTGCCATCCTTTTTCGGCTCGAGCAGACCGCCCAGGTGATAGCGCTGAAACGCGCCCGCCACGGTTCTGACCTTGCTCGCGCCGACTACCTCGACGGTAGGGCATTCCTCGCTCGCCACCTGACAGTGGAAACCGAGCACGATTTCGCGCGAACCCGGCTGCTGGTTGGATTTGAGATCGTATTCGTGCTCGATATAACCGACGATGTCGCCGTAACCCACCAGGGCGAAACGCAACTGCTTCTTCGGCTGCAACAGCTTGAGGTTGGCGACGAGTTTACCGAGGAATTCGTGCAGTGCGTTCATGCCCGGCTCGAGCTGGGTGCGGAAAATCTCCTCGCGCTGTGACTTGCGCTTCTCCGCGTCGTCGGCGCTGGCCTTGCGCTGCTGCGCCTGCTGTTCGAGTTCGTCGAGCAATCCCACAGGGGGCCCCTTGCCGCGCGGAAACGCACGGCCTGTATGGCGTTTAACTTAATTCCAACGGCGCGCGCATGCAAGCGCCGTGTACGACGAATGCTCTTCCGGCACCGCACCCACGTCGCATTTTTTTGATTTGCCGCGGGGTTAATGGCATGCTATTGCAACGATTATAAGCATTCTCCTTCCAATAACGGGCCGAAAACCATGGCAATCGACTTGAAGAACCTCAACAAGAAACAGCTCGCGGAACTGATCGCGCGCGCCTCGTCGCGCAGCCGCGAACTGGATAGCGAAGAACTGGACAAGATTCGCGCCGATGTACGCGCCTACGCCAAATCGAAGGGCTACACCATCGAGCAACTGTTCGGCGGCCGCGGTCGCAAGGGCCGACGCAGCAAGGCCGCGCCGAAGTATCGCAACCCGACCGATTCGTCGCAGACCTGGTCCGGCCGCGGCAAGCGTCCGCGTTGGTTTCATGCGGCGCTCAAGGCTGGCAAGCGTGAAAAGGATTTGTTGATTTAAAGCAATTCCGAATCGAAAGAAAAAATGCCGGCGCGAGCCGGCATTTTTTGTTTACGTTACAGGCTACGTCTGGGCGCCACGAGCAAATCGCCGAACAGCAGGCCGGCGACGAGCGCCACCAGGATCGCGAGCAAGGTAAAGCCCATGTCCAGCCCCAGATACACGTCGCGCTCGAACATCAGCGACAGCGTGCGGAATCCCACGCTGCCCGGAACCAGCAGGATGATGCCCGGTTCGCGCACCAGCGCGCCGGGACGCCGCGCCAGACGCGCATACAGATTGCTCGCCGCGCCGATGGCCAGGCCGGCCAGAAATACGCCGAAATCCGGGGTGAACGCCGAACTGCCGTAATACGCCACGACGTAACCGAGCGCCGCCGAAGCCATCACCAGCGGGTAATCGCGGCGCGCGGCCTGGAACAACACGGCGAAAGACAGGCAGCCGAATCCCAGCGCCACCCATTGCGCCCAGTCCGGTACGGCCGGCGCCGCCACCGCCTGCGGCACCCAATGCAACGCCAGTCCGATCTGCGTCGCCGCCAGCGTACCGAACGCGAGCTTGAGCAGACTCATCATCGCGCCGGCGAGGCGCGCCACACCGGATGCCAGATGCTGGGTGGACAACTCGCGCACCGCGGTGGTCAGGCTCAATCCCGGCAACAACACGATCAGCGCCGCCAGGACGACCGCCTTGACATCGAGCGGCACCAGAAAGGCGCCTGCCGCCGTGGCGATCAGGGTGGCGAGCAGCGCGGAGATGGCCTCGAAACTTGCGCCCAGACGCGGCCGTCCTTCGCTGGCGAGCGCGATCGCGCCGATCAGGATGCCGATAATGCCGGCAACGGCGATATCCGCCCAGGTCGAATGCAGGATCGCAGCAACCGCCGCCGCCGCAATGCCATAACTGGCCGCGGTGTCAATGCGGTTGCGCGCGTCGCGCCGGCGATGGATGGCGCGCAGCAGTCGCGAACCTTCTCCAATATCCAACGTACCGGCGATCACGCGGTCGGCGATCTCGTCCACTTCGCACATCCGACGCAGGTTCACGTCGCCGGGAGACAGACGGATGACCTGCGTGTGCTCGCTCAGCGCGTCCTCGTCCTGTCCGCGCTTGGCGAATGAGAGAATCAGCGCCGTCGGCGTCGACAGGCTGTCGCAATGCAGGCCCAGGCGCGCGCTGACGCTGTCGATGGCCGATTCCAGGCGCGGCGCCGCGGCGCCGTACTGGTGCAGGCGCCGCGCCAGTTCGACCACAAAGCGCATGCGCGTGATGGAATCGTCTTGTTTCATCGTCGGCATTTCGGGTTCGGCGAATGGTGGGGTGGTCATGCTTGGATCGGATAATCGGGCGTCGCGTCCAACGCCGCCGCGCAGACTTGCGCCAATTCCAGCAGGCGCAGGTCGGAACCGGGCGGACCCATGAGCTGCAACCCGGACGGCAGTCCGTCCGCGCTCAGGCCCATCGGCAGACTCAACGCCGGACAGCCGGAAAGATTCGCGAACGCGGTGAAGTCGGCTTGATCCACCGGTGCCGCATCGCGGTGCGCGAACGCGGTCTGCGGCGTGGTCGGCGTGACCAGCACATCGATCTGCGCGAACAATCGCCGCGCCTCGAGCACGGCCGCATCGGCGACGCGGTCGGCGGCGGCATAGTCGGCGGCGGATTTTCCGCGCGCGTAGTCGAGCAGGCGCGCAAGACGCGGCGAGACGGCAGCGAGCACCTCGGCAGGACAAGCGCCGAGCATTTCCGCTTCGATCAGGAACAGGCCGGCGCGGCGCGCGGCGGGAATCGGGAAATCCGCGAAGCTGATCGTGCGCCGGTTCGGCAATTCATGCGCCAGCGTATCGAGGGCGCGCGCAAACACGCCGGCGACGGCATCGGTCGTGCCCCAGGCACGCAAATCCGCGAGCAGGCCGACACGCAATTTGCCCGGCTCCCAATCCGGCAGATCCGGCTCCACGCGCCGCCGCCGCGAACGCGGATCATCGGCGTCGTAACCGGCGAGCAGGTGATAGAGCACGGCCAGATCGTCCACGCCGCGCGCGAGTAGACCCATGCAATCCAGCCGCCGCGCCGCCGGCGCGACGCCGCGCAGCGAGACCTCGCCGGACGTCGGCTTGAATCCGTAGACTCCGCAATAGCTCGCCGGAATGCGCACCGAGCCGAGCGTGTCGGTGCCAATCGCCACGGCGCAAAGGCCCGCCGCGACCGCGACTGCACTGCCGGCGGACGAACCGCCCGGAGAAAATCCCTTGGCCCAGGGATTCTGCACATCGCCGAAATGCGGATTTTTTCCCTCCGCACCGGGGCCTTCGTCCATGTCGGTCTTGCCGAGGATCACCGCACCCGCACCGCGCAGGCGTTCGACCACGGCGGCGTTGCACGCGGCTGGAGGGCGCGCGCCGGGCAAACCCGCGTGCGAGGGCAGTCCGGCCACGTCGATGTTGTCCTTGATCGCCACCGGCACGCCGTCGAGACGCCCGATCGCTTTCCCCTGCGCACGCCGAAGGTCCGATTCGCGCGCCTGCCTTGACGCTCCGTCCGCATCGATGGCAACAAACGCATTCAGCCGCGCATTGGACTGCACGGCGGCATCCAGATACGTCTGCGTCAATCGCGCCGCGTCGATTTCCCCCGCCGCGAGCCAATGCAACGTCTGGCACAGCGGCGCGCCGCGCAACTGCCGTTCTGCTATCGTTTGCGCCATCGACCTCTCCCCATCGTCCGCCGATTATGCCGCATGCGCACGCCGACACCGCCGACACGGCCGATACCGCAGTTCGTGGCCTGCGCTCGTCGCGCCAGCCGCGCTACCTACAGGTATCGGAAACGCTGCGCGAGGAAATCCGCCGCGGCGAGCATCCGGTCGGCAAGTCGTTTCCCACCGAAGCGGTGCTGTGCAAGCGCTTCAAGATCAGCCGCTTCACCGCCCGCGCCGCGCTGCAACTGCTCACCGACCAGGGTCTGATCCTGCGCCGGCGCGGTGCCGGCACGCTGGTGCGCAGCACCGAAACACGCGTGACCTACGAGCAGCACATTCGCAACATCGACGACCTGTTGCAATACACCAACGCGACCGGCTTCCAATTCCTGCACACCGATCGCGTTCCCGCCGACTCGGTGCTGGCCGGCTGGCTCAATGTGAGCGTCGGCACCGAATGCATCCATCTGCACGGCATCCGTTACCACCGCCGCACGCAGTTGCCGTATTGCCTCGGTGAAGTCTACCGGCGCGCGAGTTGGCAAGGCCTGCCGCAGGGTTTCGAGCGCATGGAAGACGCGATGCGTCACCTGCTCGAGGAGAAATTCCAGGAACGCATCGGCCGGGTGGAGCAGTCCCTGTCAGCGGTACCGCTCACGGAAGAGCAGGCGCACGAGCTGAAGGTGCGTGCGGACACGCCCGGATTCCGCAGCGTGCGCCGCTATTTCGACCTCAAGGGCCGCTTGGTGCTGGTGGCGGTGACCTTGCATCCCGGCGATCAGTTCAGTTATTTCAGCAAGTACGAGCGCATCGACCCGTCGGTGCGCATCTGAGCGCCGGCGTGCGCGATGCCGGGCACGGCACATTTCAAGACACGGAACTCCACATGAGCGAACGCGAATCGATGGAATACGACGTGGTCGTGGTCGGCGCCGGACCGGCCGGTCTGGCCTTCGCCATCCGCGCCAGGCAGTTGAAACCCGATCTGCGCGTGTGCGTGATCGAGAAGGCATCGAGCGTCGGCGCGCAAATCCTGTCCGGCGCGGTGATCGAACCCGAACCGTTGAACGAACTGCTGCCCGAATGGGGCAAGGCTCCGCCGCCGATCTGCGTACCCGCCACGCACGACGAGCTGTGGTGGCTGCGCGATGCGTCGCGCGCGTGGAAATTGCCGACGCCGCCGCAGATGCACAATCGCGGCAACTTCATCGTCTCGCTCGGCGCGCTGTGCGCATGGCTGGCACCGCAGGCTGAGGCGCTGGGCGTGGAAATCTATCCGGGCTTTGCCGCCGCGGAACCGCTTTTCAATGCGGACGGCTCGGTCGGCGGCGTGCGCATCGGCGACTTGGGCGTGGCCCGCGACGGTTCGCACAAGTCCGGATACACGCAAGGCATCGACATCAAGGCGCCGGTCACGGTGCTGGCCGAAGGCTGCCGCGGCAGCCTGAGCAAGCAGCTCATCGCCAAGTTCGCGCTGGACAAGAATTGCGATCCGCAAACCTTCGGCATCGGCATCAAGGAACTGTGGCAACTGCCGGCCGGACGCGTGGAGCCGGGCAAGATCGTGCACAGCGTGGGCTGGCCGCTGGACGACTGCACCTACGGCGGCAGTTTCCTGTATCACCTGGACAAGGATCGCGTCGCGATCGGCTTCGTCGCGGGCCTGGACTACGACGATCCCGAATTCAAGCCCTGGGAGGCATTTCAGCAACTCAAGCACCACGCGAAGATCAAACCGCTGCTGGAAGGCGGACAAATCCTGTCGGCCGGCGCGCGTGCGATCGTCGAAGGCGGTTATCAATCGCTGCCGAAATGCGAGATGCCCGGCGCCATCCTGATCGGCGACGCCGCCGGCCTGGTCAATGTGCCCAAGATCAAAGGCACGCACCAGGCCATCCGCTCGGGCATGCTCGCCGCCGAGCATATCGTCGCCACGAACAAACCGGATGGCTGGGACGCGAAACTGCGCGCATCTGTGGTGATGAAGGAACTGCGCAAGGTACGCAATATCCGCCCCGGATTCCGCAAGGGCTTCGTCGTGGGCATGCTCAACGCCGGCTGGGAAACGGTCACCGCGGGCTTCTCGCCATGGACGCTGCGCAACCACGCCGATTATTCGGCGCTGCTCAAACTCGGCACGTTCGAAGAGCCCAATCACGATAGGATCGGGCGCGGCTGGATCGAGCGCACGCTGCCGCCGCGCGACCGTCTGGCCGAAGTATACTTTGCATCAACCCAGCACGACGAAGACCAGCCCGTTCACCTGAAGGTGCCCGACACCAGCATCTGCATCGGCCGCTGCGTGGCCGAGTATCAAAATCCCTGCACGCGATTCTGCCCGGCCGGCGTCTACGAGATGGTCAAGGACAGCAACGGGCTGCGCTTGCAGATCAACGCCGCGAACTGCGTGCACTGCAAGACCTGCGACATCAAGGACCCGTACGAGAACATCAACTGGACCACGCCCGAGGGCGGCAGCGGGCCGAACTATCAGAACCTCTGAATCGCTCATGCCCACATCCAGGACTTATCGATGATCTTGTTCCGGAATATCGCTCTTGTGCTGTTCGTCGCATGGATCGTTCTCGACGGCGTGGTGGTTTTCCGTCGCGTGAGCGGCAAGGCCGAAAATCGCGACCGCTTTTCCTTGCGCGCGATCGCGGTAGGCAATCTGCTGGCCTGGATCGTGGCAATCTGGCTGGCATTCGCGCACCCCGGCACGCTGCGTCCGACCGTGCCATTGCAGATCGCCGGTCTCGCGCTGATGGTTCTCGGCATCCTGATCCGCTCCATCGCCATTGCCCAACTCGGCCGCTTCCACACGCCGAATGTGGCGGTACTCGCCGACCACAAGGTCATGGATCGCGGCTTGTATCATCATGTCCGGCATCCGAGTTATCTCGGCGCGCTCATCGCCTTCTTCGGCTTCGGTCTTGCCCTGGGCAATTGGCTCGGATTGTTCGTCATCGCGCTGCTGATGCCGATCGTGTACTTGTTCCGCATCCATGAAGAGGAAGCCGCCCTGCATGCGGCGCTGGGCGAACGCTACGGCGAATACTGCCGCCGCACCAAGCGGCTGATTCCGGGCGTGTACTGATGCCGATGCAGCCACGCATAGCGCTCGTCACCGCCGCTGCCGCGCGCGAACTGGACGAAGACCTCGCGCCGCTCGAATCCGCGTTGCGCGAAGCCGGCGCGGACGTGACCGTCACCAACTGGGACGATGTTCAAATCGACTGGTCGCGCTTCGACCTGGCCCTGCTGCGCTCGACCTGGGACTACACCCAGCGCCTGCCGGAATTCCTCGCCTGGATCGAACGCGCGGCGGCGCGCACGCGCCTGCTCAATCCGCCCGGCGTGGTGCGTTGGAACACCGACAAGCATTACCTGCGCGATCTGGAAAAAGCCGGCGTGGCGATCGTGCCGAGCGCCTTCATCGAGCCGGTCGAGAACGCGTCCGCGACGCTGGCCGCATTCCTGTGCGCACAGGCGGATTGCGCCGAGTTCGTGGTCAAACCCGCCATCGGCGCGGGTTCGCGCGATGCGCAGCGTTACGGGTGCGAGGAAGCGGACACGGCCGGCGCGCACGCGCGGCGCCTGCTTGACGCAGGCCGCAGCGTGTTGCTGCAGCCCTACCTGGATCGCGTGGACGCGCACGGTGAAACCGCGCTGATCTTTTTCGATGGGAAATTCTCGCACGCGATCCGCAAGGGCCCGCTCTTGCGCCGCGGCGAAGGTCCGACGCGCGCGCTGTTCGCCGCCGAGCACATCGCCGCGCGCGAGCCGAGCGCGGCCGAACGGGATTTGGCCGAGCGCACGCTGGCAGCGATTCCCTCCGGCACGTTGCTGTATGCGCGCGTCGACCTGATCCACGACGCTGACGGTGCCCCGCGCGTGCTGGAACTGGAGTTGACCGAGCCGTCGCTGTTCTTCGCGCACGCACCGGGTTCGGCGGCGCGTTTCGCCAAGGCTGCGCTGGCACGGTAGAATCCGCATTCCTTGCGCCCGCGCTGCGGGCCGTTGTGTCAGGAAAAGCGGAAAATGAAGATATTGGTCGGCTACAAGCGCGTCGTCGATTACAACGTGCGCATCCAGGTCAAGCCGGACGGCACCGGCGTCGTCACCGACGGCGTGAAGCTGGCGGCCAATCCGTTCGACGACATCGCGCTGGAAGAAGCGCTGCGCTTGCGCGAGAAAGGCGTCGCCACGGAAGTGATCGTGGCCACGATCGGCCCGGCCGATTGTCAGGCGCATCTGCGCAATGGTCTGGCGATGGGCGCGAACCGCGCGATTCATGTCGTCACGGCGGATGCGATCCAGCCGCTGACCGCCGCGCGCACCCTGTTGAAACTGGTCGAGAAGGAGGCGCCGCAGCTCGTCATCCTCGGCAAGCAGGCCATCGACGACGACTGCAACCAGACCGGCCAGATGCTGGCCGCGCTGTGGAACCGTCCGCAGGCGACGTTCGCCTCGAAGGTGGAAGTCAACGGCAGCGCCGCACGCGTCACCCGCGAAGTCGATGCAGGCTTGGAAACCATCGAGATCGATCTGCCGGCGGTCATTACCACCGACTTGCGCCTGAACGAGCCGCGTTTCATCAAGCTTCCGGACATCATGAAGGCCAAGTCCAAACCGCTGGAGACTGTCGAGTTCGCCAGTCTCGGAGTCGAATCCGGCGATCATCTGAAGACCACGCACTACGCGCCGCCGCCCAAGCGCAGCCGTGGCGTGATGGTGAAGGATGCGGCGGAACTGGTCGCGGCGTTGAAGACGAAGGGTTTGATTTGATAATGACCGTTCGCACTGAGCGTAGCCGCGCAGCGGCGGAGTCGAAGTGCATTGGGCTTCGACTTCGCACCTTCAGTGCTACGCTCAGCCCGAACGGAATTTTTCGGAGCGGGAACAAATGAGCAAAATCCTCATCATCGCCGAGCACCTCAATGGCAAACTCAATTCCTCGAGCGCGCGTTGCGTGACCTGCGCGCGCGAGCTGAAACCTGAGGCCATCGACGTGCTCGTACTCGCCGATGCACCGGACGCGATCGCCGCAGAAGCGGCGAAGATCGACGGCGTGTCGAAAGTGCTGTCGGTATCGAACACCGCCAATGCGCATGCGCTCGCCGCCGTCTACGCGCCGCAGATCGCCGCCGTGGCAAAACATGGCTACACGCACGTGCTTGCGCCATCGACCACGTTCGGCAAGGACCTCGCCCCGCGCGTGGCGGCTCTGCTCGGAGTTGCCCAGGTCAGCGACATCATGAAAGTGGTCGATGCGCACACCTTGCAGCGTCCGATCTACGCTGGCAACGCCATCATCACCGTGCAGGCCCCGGCCGACCAGACCCTGGTCGGCACCGTGCGCACGGCGTCGTATCCGGCCGCCGCGAACGGTACGAATGTCGCGCCGGTCGAAGCAGTGAACGTGAATGTCGAATTGCCCACCCACACGCGCTTTGTGGAACTCACCCAGGCCAAGAGCGATCGTCCGGATTTGCAGAGCGCGCGGCGCGTGGTGTCCGGCGGTCGCGGCGTCGGCTCGAAGGAAAACTTTGCGATCATCTATCAGCTCGCCGACAAGCTCGGCGCGGCGGTCGGCGCCTCGCGCGCGGCGGTCGATGCCGGCTATGTGCCGAGCGATCTGCAGGTCGGCCAGACCGGCAAGATCATCGCACCGGAACTGTACGTGGCGATCGGCATTTCCGGCGCGATCCAGCACCTGACCGGCATCAAGGACGCCGGCACCATCGTCGCCATCAACAAGGACGGCGAGGCGCCGATCTTCGAGGTCGCCGACATCGGCCTCGTCGGTGATCTGTTCAAATTGATTCCGGAGCTGGAGCAGGCTTTGGGCTAAGATCGATCCGAAGGCACAAGGACGCAGCGCATGCTCAACGTGGCCAAACCGATCTGGGAACCCGGCAAGGAACGCGTCGAGGCGGCGAATATCAACCGCTTCATGCGATTCGTGCGCGAGCAGACGGGTAACGACGACATCCGCCGTTACGCGCCGCTGTACGATTTTTCGATCCGCCAGCCGGCGCGATTCTGGACGCTGGTGTGGGAATTCTGCGGCATCCGCGCGACCGGCGATCTGGAGCCGGCACTCGTCGACGGCGACAAGATGCCGGGTGCAACGTGGTTTCCGAACGTGCGCCTGAACTTTGCGCAGAACCTGCTGCGCTTCAGGGACGACCGCATTGCGCTCATCGCTCGCAACGAATGGGGCCACAAGCGCGAATTCAACTACGCGCAACTGCACGAGGAAGTCGGCAAGCTCGCGCATGCGCTCAAGATCGCGGGCGTCGGCATGGGCGACCGTGTCGCCGGGTTTCTGCCCAACATCCCGGAAACCGTGATCGCAATGCTGGCGACTGCGTCGCTCGGCGCGACCTGGTCGAGCTGTTCGCCCGATTTCGGCATCAACGGCGTCGTCGACCGCTTCGGCCAGATCGCGCCGAAGGTGCTGTTCAGCGCGGACGCTTACAGCTACGGCGGCAAGCGTTTCGATTGCCTCGAAAAAATCCGCGGTGTGCTGGCGAAGATTCCGGGCGTGGAAAAAGTCGTCGTGATCCCGTACAGCGGCGATGCGCTGAAACTCGACGGCATCGCCAACGCCGTGGCATGGCCGGATTTCCTCGGCACGGAAAAACGCACGCTGGAATTCACGCCGACGCCGTTCGATCATCCGCTCTACATCATGTATTCCTCGGGCACCACGGGCAGCCCGAAGTGCATCGTGCACGGCGCCGGCGGCACCCTGATCCAGCACTTGAAGGAGCTGGTGCTGCACACGGATCTGAAGCGCGAAGACAAGATCTTCTACTACACCACCTGCGGCTGGATGATGTGGAACTGGCTGGTGTCGAGCCTCGCCGTCGGCGCCAGCGTGGTGCTGTACGACGGCTCGCCGTTCCATCCCGATGGAACCGTGCTGTGGGATCTGGCCGACGAGGTCGGCATCAGCGTGTTGGGCACCAGCGCCAAGTGGATTGCCGCGGTGGAAAAGGCCGGGATCAAGCCGCGCGAATCGCACAAGCTGCTCAACCTGCGCACGATCCTGTCCACCGGTTCGCCGCTGGCGGACGAAAGTTTCGACTACGTTTACCGCGACGTGAAGGAGCGCGTGATGCTGTCATCCATTTCCGGCGGCACCGACATCGTCTCCTGCTTCGCGCTCGGCTGCCCGCTGCTACCGGTGTATCGCGGCGAACTGCAATGCCGCGGCCTGGGGCTGAAGGTGGAAATCCTCGACGAGGCCGGCAAGCCTGTGCGCGGCGAGAAGGGCGAACTGGCCTGCGCCGCGCCGTTTCCGTGCATGCCGGTCGGTTTCTGGAACGACCCGGACGGCGTCAAGTATAAAAGCGCCTATTTTTCCAAAGTGGAAAATGTCTGGTGCCACGGCGACCACGCCCTGCTGACCGAACATGACGGCATCGTCATCTACGGCCGCTCCGACGCCGTGCTAAACCCCGGCGGCGTGCGCATCGGCACGGCGGAAATCTATCGCCAGGTCGAGCAATTGCCCGAGGTGCTCGAATCCATTGCCGTGGGCCAGGACTGGGACCACGACGTACGCGTGATCCTGTTCGTGCGCCTGCGCGAAGGCCTCACGCTTGATGACGCACTGCGCGAGCGCATCCGCAAGCAAATCCGTGACAACACCACACCGCGCCACGTGCCGGCGAAGATCCTGCAAGTGACCGATATCCCGCGCACGATCTCCGGCAAGATCACCGAAATCGCCGTGCGCGAGACGATCCACGGGCGTCCGGTGAAAAACACCGACGCGCTGGCGAATCCGCAGGCGTTGGAGCAGTTTCGGCGGCGCGCGGAGTTGGCGGATTGAACCTGATACATACTATCGTCGAACAACGAAATCCGACAATGCTGGCGATCAACGATTTGTCACGCTTGGTTCGCAACGAACGCAGTCGCATCATGGCAGCGATCGCTCGCGTCGTCGATCGTGGATGGTTCGTGCTCGGTCCAGAGCTGGAAACGTTCGAAACGGAGTTCGCAAGATACTGTGGCGTTGCGCATGCAGTTGGTGTTGCCAATGGTACCGATGCGATCGAGCTGGCCTTGCGAGCGCTTGGCGTCGCTTGTGGCGATGAAGTAATTGTTGCGGCGAATGCCGGCTTCTATTCGACTACCGCATTGCGCGCCATCGGCGCGCAGCCCGTTTACGCTGATGTAGACCAGCGGCATCTCAACATCGATCCTGCAGCCGCGGCGATGGCGATTACACCGCACACCAAGGCGATCATTGCCACCCATCTGTACGGACGCATGGCCGATGTTGCAGGCTTGCGCGAGCTGTGTTCCCGGCACGGACTCGCGTTGCTGGAAGACTGTGCGCAAGCACACGGTGCGCGACGCGGCGGCATCGTTGCGGGGGCGTGGGGGGATGCCGCAGCGTTCAGCTTTTATCCGACCAAGAATCTCGGTGCACTCGGCGATGCCGGCCTGGTCACTTGCCCCGATGACCGCATCGCGCTGCGTCTGCGCCGGCTGCGCCAGTACGGTTGGAAGGACAAGTACGTGGCAATCGATGGGCCAGCGCGTAACAGCCGTCTCGACGAAATCCAGGCTGCCGTCCTGCGCGAACGGTTGCCGACATTGGACGAACGCAACAAACGTCGCAGAGAAATCGCCATCACCTACGCAGCGGTCCGACACCCAGCCATTACGCATCCGGATGTCGACGGAGATGACTACATAGCGCATTTGTACGTGGTACGCACATCGCACCGCGAAGCGCTGCGGGAGCACCTGCGGGGGCGCGGCATCGCCAGCGACGTGCATTATCCGGTTCTGGACGCCGACCAGCCAGTGCTGTGCGGACAGATCGCACGATGCGCGCTGCCGGTGAGTGCGCAGGCTACCGCAGAAATCGTCTCCCTGCCGTGCTATCCGGAAATGACCGATGCTGAAGTGTCACGGGTTAGCGATGCGCTCGCCACATGGAAGCCTTGATGTACTCACTGATCATTCCCGTTTACAGCAACGAAGCATCGCTGCCGAGCCTGCTGGATGCAGTAAGCGGTATCGCGCGCGAGTTGGCCCATCCGTTCGAAGCGGTGTTCGTCGTGGATGGCAGTCCGGATGACAGTTATGCCGTGCTGCGCTCGGCACTGCCGAAGGCTCCGTTTGCATCACAATTGATCGCTCTGTCGCGAAACTTCGGTTCGTTTGCTGCCATTCGCCAGGGCCTGCAATCGGCGCGCGGTGACTATTTCGCCGTGATGGCGGCCGATCTGCAGGAGCCGCCAGAGCTCGCTGTCGAATTTTTCAGGCGGCTGAGCAAGGACGAGGCCGATGTCATCGTCGGCACACGCGATACGCGCAATGACCCACTCTTTGGCCGGCTCGCCTCCGGCATCTTCTGGAAAATTTATCGGCGTCTGATCGACACCGACATCCCGCCGGGCGGAGTCGACGTGTTCGCATGCAACCGCGCATTTCTTGATCACCTGCTCGCGCTAGACGAACGCAACAGCTCCCTTGTCGGCTTGCTTTTCTGGATGGGCTTCCGGCGCAGCACGGTGAGCTATTCACGACGAGCTCGTGAACACGGCAAGAGCGCATGGACGTTGCGGCGCAAGCTCAAGTACATGATGGATAGCGTATTCGCGTTCTCCGATCTGCCGATTCGCCTACTGCTGATTACCGGCATGTTCGGCCTGGCCATCGCGATACTGCTTGGAATCGTGGTGCTCAGTTTGCGTCTGTTCGGCGACACTCAGGTTCCTGGATACGCCGCCACCATGATTACAATCCTGTTCTTTGGCGGACTCAATGCATTCGGACTGGGTCTTGTAGGCGCCTACGTCTGGCGCGCATTCGCCAACACGCAACGGCGGCCACTCGCGATTGTGATGCGCGGCGAGGAGTTCACCGGCGCCGGAGAGAATGACCGATGAGCACTTTCGTGCATGAGCTGGGGCGATGCGAGAGCACTCAGGTGGGCGACGGCACGCGTATATGGGCTTACGCTCATGTACTGCCCGGCGCGCGCGTGGGTCGCGAATGCAATATCTGCGATCATGTTTTCATCGAAAACGATGTCATCATCGGTGACCGCGTTACCGTAAAGTGTGGGGTACAACTCTGGGATGGCCTGCGCATCGAGGACGATGTCTTCATTGGACCCAACGCCACTTTCACCAACGACCGCTTCCCGCGCAGCAAGCAATATCCAGAGAAATTCGCAATCACACATGTCGAACGCGGCGCGTCAATCGGCGCAAACGCGACCATACTACCGGGGCTTACCATCGGCCAGCATGCAATGGTCGGCGCCGGCGCAGTGGTCACCCGGTCCGTGCCGCCGTTTGCCATCGTGATCGGCAACCCCGCGCGTATCGTCGGCTATGTCGATGGCCAGACGCGATCGAGCGCTACCGGCAAGGCTACCGTGCCGCCTGCTACCCCCGGCATTACTGAGACAGGAGTGCGCGGCGTCACTTTGCACAGAATGAAACACGTCCACGATATGCGCGGCGATCTGACCGCCGGCGAGTTCCCACGGGACATTCCCTTCGAAGTCAAGCGCTACTTCATTGTCCATGACGTGCCCAGCGCGGAAACGCGTGGGGAACACGCGCATCGTGAATGCCATCAGTTTCTGATTTGCGTCCATGGCAGTTGCGCTGTCGTGGCCGATGACGGCACGCGCCGAGATGAATTCATCCTGGATAGCCCGGATCTGGGAATCCATCTGCCTCCGCTGACCTGGGGCATCCAATACAAGTACAGTGCGGATGCTGTACTGCTCGTGTTCGCCTCCCAGCACTATGACGCTGCGGACTACGTGCGCAGCTACGAGGAATTTATTGGTCATCGGCGCGCCGCGCGTGGCACCTGATGTCGCAAGTGCGCCATGAAGGACTTCGCTTCCTGATTGCCGGGAGTCTCAATACTACGGCAACTTATGCGATCTATCTGCTTCTCCTGCCCGTATTGCGCTACGAAATTGCTTACAGTATTGCCTATGTCCTCGGTATCGCACTCGCATACCTACTCAACGTTTGCTACGTCTTTCGCGTACGCCACAGCGCTCGCAAGTTGACACTCTTTCCGCTTGCCTATTTTGTCCAATACCTTCTGGGGATACTCGTCTTGCGTTTCACCGTGGAGACCATGGGAGTGTCGCGTGCTTTTGCATTGCTATTCAGTCTGACGATCACCGTTCCAATCGCCTTCCTGCTCATCCGGTATATTCTAAAATCCTCACCGGACCGCCACCCTCCAGCAGCGGATGGCGACTGAATATCGGTCGCAGTGTTTTTGGGTTCGCGTAGAGTTTACCCGGCATCACCGATAGCCGGATCCAGATGTTCACCCACAATCGTCGGGAATTCCTCATGACAATCGATCACAGCAAGCCGGCCCAGCAATCGGTTCGCCCACTCACAACATCAAGGCTGCCGCTCGATGCATGGTTGCGCAAGGACGTGCTTATTCTCCTGGCGATTTTTGCCGTGTTTTATTGGACCAAGCTGGCCGGTTTCAGCCTATCAATCGATGACGAGTTCGCGGCGCTGAGTACCAATGCCGATGTCTGGGTTCTGGATGGGCGCTGGTGCGAATACTTGTTCGAGCGGTTCATCGTGTCGCAGCCGATTGTTCCGTTCTTTCCGGTTTTCCTGTTTGGCCTGTGCATGTCGA
>JAGWXP010000179.1 GCA_018969845.1 Lysobacteraceae bacterium
CTCGCGTTCCGCCTGATTTCCTCGCTCGGTCGCATCGACCAGCAGCATTTGCGCAACGGCGACCTGGCCGAAGAGGACTGGCCGCGCGTGACCAGCGCGATCACCTTGCTGTCGGAAACAAAGATCCTGATCGACGATACGCCGGCGCTGTCGCCGGCGGAACTGCGCGCACGCGCGCGGCGCATGAAGCGCCAATACGACCTCGGCCTCATCGTCGTCGACTACCTGCAGCTGATGGCGGTGCCCGGAAACAAGGAGAATCGCGCCACCGAAATATCGGAAATCTCGCGTGGACTGAAGGCCCTGGCCAAGGAGCTGAACATCCCCGTGATCGCGCTCTCGCAGCTCAACCGTTCTCTGGAACAGCGCACCGACAAGCGTCCGGTGATGGCCGATCTGCGCGAGTCCGGCGCGATCGAGCAGGATGCCGACGTGATCCTGTTCATCTATCGCGACGAATATTACGACAAGGACTCGGCGGACAAGGGCCTGGCCGAGATCATCATCGGCAAGCAGCGCAACGGCCCGACCGGGACGGTCAAGCTTACTTTCCTCGGCCGTTACACGCGCTTCGAGAGCACGGCGTCCGAATCCCACGGCGCGCGTTACGAGTGAGTAGAACGGCTCTCGCCACCATTCACCTTGGCGCCTTGCGCCGCAACCTCGCACGTGTGCGCGAACGCGCCGGCAAGGCCAAGGTAATGGCGGTGGTCAAGGCCGACGGCTACGGTCACGGCCTGGAACGGGTCGCGCGCGCATTGTCCGATGCCGATGCGTTCGGCGTCGCATCGCTCGGCGACGGTTTGCGCCTGCGCGCGGCCGGCATCGTCAAACGCATCGTCGTGCTGTCCGGGCCGGACGAAGCTGGCGATCTTGCCGAACTTCGCCGCCTGCAACTTGACGCCGTGATCCATCACGAATCGCAATTGGCGTGGTTGGAATCCGACCGCGATCCTCGAAGCTTGCGCGTGTGGCTGAAAATCGACACCGGCATGCACCGGCTCGGCTTTGCGCCAGATGTTGCGCGCGCGGTACATGCACGCTTGCGTGCGCTGGCGAACATCGATCCGGATATCGTCTTGATGACGCATTTCGCCGCGTCCGATGAATTCGACAACGCCCTGACCGCGCGGCAGATCGCCGCGTTTGACGATGCGACACGCGATCTGGCTGGTCCGCGCGCACTGGCCAATTCTGCTGGTGTGCTCGGCTGGGCCGGCGCACGCAACGATTGGGTGCGCGTAGGCGGACTGCTGTATGGCCTGTCGGCGATCGAAGGCAAATCCGGCCCCGATCTCGGCTTCGAGCCCGCAATGACCTTGTCCACGAAGCTCGTCGCGGTCAATCGCGTGGCGCGGGGCGAACGCGTTGGTTACGCCGTCATGTTTGAATGCCCCGAGGACATGCCCGTCGGTGTCGCTGCCATCGGCTACGGCGATGGCTATCCGCGCAGCGCACCGTCCGGCACGCCGGTACTGGTGAATGGCGTGCGCGTCGCGATCGCCGGCCGCGTGTCGATGGATCTGATCGCCATCGACTTGCGCAACACGGCGGATGCGAAAGTTGGCGACCGCGTGGTGCTGTGGGGTAGTGAATTGCCGGTCGAGGAAATCGCCGCGCATGCCGGCACCATTTCCTACGATCTGACCTGCGGCATGACCCGCCGGGTTTTATTCGTGGAAGATGAGGCTTGATGCAAGACCGATAAAGGGCTAAATTAAGTCCGACACGAACGGAGACAAACATGAGCCTGGCCAATTCGATCAAACCGATCAGCTATTTCAAGGCCAACGCCGCCGAAGTGCTGGAGAAAATCGCCATCTCCGGCGAGCCGATGATCATCACCCAGAACGGCGAAGCTAAGGCCGTGGTGCAGGACATCGCTTCCTATGAAAAAACTCAGGAAACGCTGGCCATGCTGAAATTGCTGGCGATGAGCGAAAAAGACATTGCGGCTGGCCGCACCAAACCGCTGCGCGAGGTCATTGAACGCCTGCGCGCGAAGCACAAGGCGCGCGGATGAAATACGCGGTCGAAATCGGTGCCGAAGCCGAGCGCGATTTGGAGTCGATACACGACTTCATCGCCGCCAACGATGGCGCGGCACGCGCAGTCCACGCGCTCGACACGTTCGTGCACGCCGCCGCGTCGCTTGCTGCCTTTCCGCACCGCGGCAGCCATCCCCGCGAGTTGCACGGCACTGCCTATTCACAATACCGGCAATTGATCCAGAGCCCGTGGCGCATGGTGTATCGGGTAGAAGGCAAACGCGTTTTCGTCATGCTCGTCGCCTACGGTCGCCGCGACCTGCGCGCGCTGCTGGAGCAGCGATTGCTGGGGGCCTAGGCAACGCGATGGCATGGCCGCGCGGATGGTGTTACGATCCCATGGCAAACCTTGCCATACGAGGCCGATCATGGCGACGATGAACATTTCCCTGCCCGACGAGCTCAAGGAATTCGTCGATGCGCAAGTCAGCGAGCACGGTTTCGGAACGACCAGCGAATACCTGCGCGACCTGATCCGCAAGCAGCGCGACGTGGCGAAGCTGCGTGCGCTGCTGTTGGAAGGCGCTGAATCCGAACCAGTCGGTGAGTTCGACGCGGATTACTTTGCTCGGCTTCGCGCGCGCGCGCGCGGTCGCACCAAGGTTCGCGCGAAAGCGAAGGCATGAAGCGTCGTCCGGTCGTCCGGCGTTGGCAGGCGCAGCAAGATATTGCGCAAGCACTGGCTTGGTACGAGATGGAAGCGGACGCTGCGGTTGCGCAACGTTTCATCGACGCCGTGGAAGCGGCGATTCGGCACATCGCCGAATTTCCCGCCAGCGGCTCGCCGCGCTACGCGCCAATCGTGAAAATGGATGGATTGCGCGTCTGGCCGCTCAAACGCTTTCCGCATCTGGTGTTCTATATCGAGCGCGGCAAGCGCATCGACGTGTGGCGCGTGCTGCATGGCGAGCGCGATATTGCCGCGTGGCTGCACGAGGGGGAGTAGGCGGATGTTGCAAAGCCTGACACGGATTCCGCACACATGCCCGTACTGAACTGGATCGGCAAGGACGCGGTGGTGGCGCACGATGCGCAGGTGCCGTTTCGCCTGTTGCACGACGTGCCGGAACTCGCCTGTCCGCCGCAGGCCGAAGAGCGCGCATCTCTTCCCCCTCTCCCGCTGGCGGGAGAGGGTCGGGGTGAGGGTGGCGCCAACTCCACCGGCAACCTGATCGTCGAAGGCGACAACCTGCTCGCGCTGAAAGCGCTGCTGCCGCATTACGGCGGGCAGGTGAAGTGCATTTACATCGACCCGCCGTACAACACCGGGCAAGACGAGCGCGACGAGGAAGGTCGTCGCACGGGCTGGATTTACAGCGACAACGTCAACAGTCCGCAGATGCGCGAATGGTTGGGGAAAGTCGTCGGTGCCGAAGCCGAAGACCTGACCCGCCACGACAAATGGTTGTGCATGATGTATCCGCGCCTGAAATTGCTGAAGCGGTTCCTGCGCGACGACGGCGTGATTTTCGCCAGTATCGACGACACGGAACTTGCGAGCCTGCGCATGCTGTTAGACGAGATTTTCGGCAGCGGCAATCGCGTCGGCACGATGGTCTGGAAGAACGTCACCGACAACAACCCGACGCAGATCGCCAGCGAACACGAATACGTGCTGTGCTACGCGCGCGACAAGAGCAAGCTGCCGAAGGAATGGAAATCCGCCAACCTCGCGGTCAAGACGAATTTGCTAGATGTGGGCGAACAGTTCATCCGCGACTGCCCGGAGCAAGAGCAACGACAGGAGGAGTACACGAAGTGGTTTCGCAAGACCAAGGATCAACTTTGGCCGTTTGACCGCTACAAGTACATAGACGAAGGTGGCATCTAC
>JAGWXP010000180.1 GCA_018969845.1 Lysobacteraceae bacterium
TATCTGCGCTTTGACTTGCGCGCTCTTGCGCGCCTGCTCGATCTGCGTTTTCAGCGTATGCAATGAAGCATCGTCCGGACGCACAAACAACGCCTGACTGTCCTGTTCAGCCGCTTCGTCGAGCTTGCCCGCCGCCAGAGATTGCTGTGCCTGCTCGGCCAGTTTGCGCGCGATCCGATCGAGCAGCTCCTGTGCCTTGGCGTTGTCGGGATCCTTCTGCTGCACGCTCTGCAACACGTCGAAGGCGCTATCGCCGCTGGGCTTCATCAATTCATTGGCTTTGATACGCTGCTCCGCGCCTTCGAGCATCACGCGCACCTGCACCTCATCGGCCTTGCTCAAGTGACTGCGGCCACCGAAGACCAGCCACAGCCCAATCACCACCAGCACCACACCGGCCGCGGCTGTGATCCACATCCATGGCGACCGCGATTGCGTAACGGACGATGACTGCAAGCCCGACGTCCCCGCGGGCAACGGCGTCGGCCGCGGCGTGGCCGGCAGGCTGCCCAACAGAGAATCGTGCAGCCCACCGCCGGTTGGCGTGCTGGTGTAGAAGCCGAGCGCGCGCAATTGCTCGGACGAGATATGGTTTGGATCGAGTTGCAGGCGCATCAGCAAGGTGTCGCTGTGCACCAAGCGCGCCTTCAGATCATCGCTGAACTCCTTCATGCTGGCATAGCGCTCGTCGCGGTTCTTCGCGAGCATGCGGTCGAGCACCGGCTGGAAAGAGTGGAACTCCTCGGACAACGGCGGCGGCGGCTGGGTCAGGTGCGCCATCAGCACGGCAACAGCCGTGGCGCCCTGGAACGGCGCTGTGCCGGCGAGCAACTCGTAAAAGAGTATACCCAGACTGTACAAATCGGCGCGGCCGTCGACTTGCTGGCCGTTGATCTGCTCCGGACTCATGTAGGTCGGCGTACCTACCAGCATGCCCGTCTGGGTCAGACGCGTGGCCGAACCGTCCTGCCAGCGGGCGATGCCGAAGTCGGTCAGCACCGGCGTGCCGGAATCGCGGAACATGATGTTGGCGGGCTTCAGATCCCGATGCACGACGCCGTGGGCGTGCGCGAATTCCAGCGCCGAGGCGATCTGCACGATCACCGATACCGCATCGGACAGGGCCAGGCCAGTTTTCATGCGATCCGATAGCGTGCCGCCATCGAGATATTCCATGCTGATGTAAGCCACTGCATCGCTGCTGACGATGTCGTACACCGCCACGATATTGCGGTGCGGCAGCTTGGCCATCAGGCGGCCTTCGAGCAGGAAGCGCTTCTCGCCCTGCGCAGCGTCGGCCGCGGCCGCATCCGTACCGCGACGCATGACCTTGATCGCCACGGTGCGGTCGAGCGAGCGCTGCAACGCCAGGTACACGGTCGACATGCCGCCCGCGCCCAGCGGACGCAGGATTTCGTACCCGGGAATCTGGATGTAACCGTTGCCCATCGTACGGCCCCCAAAATCCATCATAACATCGGACGCCGTGCACGGAAGCGCTGGCAAAAACCGGCTAGGCGCGCGGCAATATCAGGGTGACTCGCACCCCCCCGCCATCGCGGTTCGCCAACGCGATGCGGCCGCCGTGTGCCTCGGCAATCTCGCGCGCCAGCGCCAGCCCCAGACCGGTGCCGCTGCGCTTGGTCGAATAGAACGGCAGCAGCGCCTGTGCCAGCACCGCATCGCCCATGCCCGAACCGCGATCGGACACGACGATGCGCTGGTCGGCTGAGACGACAATGCCGACCTGCACCGCCTCGGGCACGCTACACCACACGTTCGTGCGCGTCGACCAGCAGCGGCCAGATGAGTCATCGTGAACATTGGAATTTCCTTCGCGTCGACAGGTGGAGGATTTTGTCGATTCGCCATTGACCACTTCGGGCGAGATCGCGCCGACCAAACCCTGCCACTGGTTGCGGTGCCGCTGATCTGCGCAGCCATGCCGATGGCCAGATCGCGGGCGAAGCTTGCCATGTCGTCGTTGCCGTATCCAAGGCCGCTGCCGGCGGCGTCGACACGACAAGAGCAAGCGCTGTGCCAGGGAGAGCTGTCTGCAAAAGCACTTTGCCATCCGCCAGTTATGCGCGCGGACGATTTCAGGAAAGTGTCCGCGGACAGGGCGCGGACACGGCGTCAAACACAGCGCGCGAATTCTCTGCGACCTTTCTTTGCGCCCATGCATCAAACTGGAGATGGTGAGCGTCTCGTCATTCCAGATCGACCTGCCGGCGGCGCTGATCGAACGCGTCAAAACCGGTGACTCGGCAGCGTTCGAGCAGATCTACCGCCGCTTCGAAAGACCGGTGTACACGCTTGCCTTGCGCATGCTGGGCGAACCGGATGCGGCGCGCGATGCGCTGCACGACGCCATGCTCAAGGTGTTCCAGCGTGCGGGACAGTTTCGCGGCGACGCGCCGTTCTGGGCGTGGTTGCGCCGGATTGCGCTGAACGAAGCGCTGATGCGGCTGCGTCCTGGCGAACGCTTTGTCATCGGCATGCACGACGACGCGCTCGATGCGTTTGCCGACGACGCGCCGGCCCCGTGGGCGCACGCCGACGCGCGGGCACTCGAGCACGCACTTGCGCAACTGCCCGCGGTTACGCGCAGCGTGCTGTGGCTGTATCACGTCGAGGGTTACACCCATCCCGAAATCGCGGCCGCAATGCGCAAATCGACGAGTTTTTCCAAATCCCAGCTTGCTCGCGGCACGGCGCGCCTGCGCGCACTGCTGGATCCCGAACCGGAGGCTCTGCCATGTCTGATGCCGACAACCTGACTCTGGGTCGCGCCCTGCGCACCCTGCCGCTGGCGACACCGACGGACAACGGCTGGGCCGCGCTCTGCGAAGAATTGCAGCTCTCGCGGCAGGCGCCAGCGCACTGGCGCCGTTACGCCTTGCCCGCCGCGCTGGCCGCGACGCTGGCCGGC
Organism: Lysobacteraceae bacterium; assembly: GCA_018969845.1. Taxonomy (GTDB): domain Bacteria; phylum Pseudomonadota; class Gammaproteobacteria; order Xanthomonadales; family Rhodanobacteraceae; genus Rudaea. The sequence goes on from JAGWXP010000180.1 coordinate 2,933, forward strand.
GCGTTCGTCCTTTCGCGCGCACCGCAGACATCCGTGCCTGCGACCCTTGCGCCCGTCGCCGCATCTTCATCCTCGAATGGTGCAGCGAAAGAACAAATCCACAATGCGCAAAATGCGGAAAATCCAGGCGCTCGGCTCGCACAACTGCAACAGCGCTCGCAGGCGCTGGAACGCTGGTTGCGCCAGACCGGCGACGATGCCGCGCCGCTGCAAGGCCAGGATCTCGCCGCCGCGGCAGAGATCGAGAATCTCATCGGCCTCGTCGACGTGGAACTGGCCGCGCCGCGGCAGACGCAGGCGCAGGCGCTGTGGCAACGCCGCGTCGGTCTGCTCGAGGATCTGGCCGCGCTGCGCTATTCGAACTACCGCCTCGCGGCGGGTCACGCCACGACCATGGCATATCAAATCGACTGAGGTAAACCGTCATGCCGAGCAAAATGTATACATATCCACTCCTGATCGGCGCACTCGTGCTGTCCGCCGCCGTTTGCGCCGACGAACCGGACGCAACGGCGCAGGCACGCGCTGCCGCACAAACTGCGCGCGTGGCCGCACAGACGGCGCGAGCCAGCGCCGAAGCCGCGCAGGCGCAGGCCGAAACCGCGCGCGTCGACGCCCAGCGTGAACTCGACCGGATGCGCGAGCAGATGCGCGATTTGTCGCGCAAGATGGCGGACTTGTCGATCAAGCTCGGCGACGTCGGGCCGCGCACGTATGCATTCAGATACCTCGGCGATCCCGATCGCGGCATGATCGGCGTGGTCCTGGCACCGGAAAAGGACGGCCTGCGTGTGGACGCGGTCACCCCCGGCGGCCCCGCCGACAAGGCCGGCGTGCGCGATGGCGACGTGCTTGTCGCCATCGATGGCAAGGCGCTTCCCGGCGAGCAGGCCAGCGACACGTTGCACGATCTGAAGGTCGGGCAGAGCGTGAA